>NZ_WTEW01000008.1:0-8055 GCF_009795865.1 Gilliamella sp. Pas-s27 | reverse complement strand
CCTTAAATGCACTAAATGGTAACCAAAATGTTGACATCCATTTTTTTGCCACTGCTTCGTAAAGATACACTTTACCTGTTTTACGGTTAAAGCGAATCGGATTGCTAAAAGGAGCAAAATAGGCAAAAAGAAAATTGAATAGAGTCTGATAAATAATGACACTTATTATTATAATTATACAAAATACTCCAATCCCCATCACCCATAAATATCTTTTTACAAATAAAATGTGAAAAAAAGTAGAAATAAGTATAAAATCAGCAAAAACCATTAAAATCAATATAAAACTTACTCCAATCAGTTTTCTATAACGATAAATTTCGAGATAATTATCATTAGCACAAGCTATATAGTTTGCTTCACTGATAATGCCTGCTCCACTGGTTTTACTAAGGTCTTTACTCCAGCCTGATAGTTGCGGTTGATAGCGCGATGGCATGTTTACTCCTTATTGTTTGATTTTTATTAGCCTAGCAAATTTTTCCCTTCAAATTCAAAATATTGCTCAATAGGTTGTGATTTTTCTATTTTATCACCATTAATAATATCAGGTTTTTTATAGACAATTTTTGTTGCAAATAGCAGTTTAGGGATTATTTCTTGGCGAATTTCAGCCAATTTTATTCTAAAAATTAGTGTTGACAGTGATTGTGTAACTTTTTTTAAAGTTTCATCACTGTTATCTACTTCCCCAACATTAGATTGATATTTATGAAATTTACCTTTTTTATTCGTTAAAATTATAGCAGGTAAATCCAGTAACGGACCAAAGCCATTTTCCAATGGTTTAATATCAAATTCTTTTTTAGCGCAGTTGTGGCTCAAAAATAACTTTGCCTTAAACGAGGATTTTGATTTATCTATAATAGTAATTTCAATATCTAAATTATCACTTTCTATATTAAAATCCTGTATCGTCATATTGAGATAAAGTGAAAAATGAGAAAAACCAAAATTGTCTGTATTACTTTCAGATATAGAGAAAGGAATACCTCCAATCTGAGGGCTATTATATATTAATTCTGAATTTTCATCAGGAGCCATTAAAGATAACTCTACCGATAAACCTGATACCAACACAGAAAAATCATTTAGTGCTTGAGCCAAACCTGCTTCAGTTAATGCATAACGGCAATGATCAATACCAAAACCACAACGAGCAAACCAACGTTCTAGATTGCTACGCTCAAATAACGTGGAAACATAAATAATAATCACACCAGCAACGGTAACAATAACCCCCACTATTGGTACCATCTCTGCTGAAAGCATTAAAGTCGTTAATTTTAATGTCATTGCTGCACCAACTATTATGGTTAAACCTCCAACAATTTTGGAAATACCTGCAATACCATCGTTCTCATTAAAAAGTAAATCCCCCCCTTTTAAAATCTCTATCGCGCCGTCAACTATTGCTAATATACCAAGTCCTTTACTGACAAAATTTAGCATTTTTTCTGTAACATCAAATACTTGTTTCATACCATGGGCAAATTTCAATTTTGGTGATGTTAGTCGGCTTTCACCATAAGGATGACGCGTTAAAAAGTTAGTCACTTTAAATGCGGTCATACCTGTTGCCATTTTGATAATATGCCCACCAACTTCAGCGGCCATACCTGAAATAGCAAGAAACCCTGAACTTATATCATAAGCTAAAAAGGCTTTTTTTATTGGATCGGTCTCTTTTTGGATTTCTTCCAGATTATTTTTAAATGCATTTAGCGTAAAATGAATCATTACTACATTTAAAAAGCATTTTGCTAAACCGCTGACAACAATTTTTTGGTTTTCAGTTTGAACATGATATATTTTTTTCGATTCTTCTAATTCTTTTAATAGCGATTGTTGTAAATCGTCGCCATTTGCCATCACCGAAATTTCAATTTCTTTCGGGACACTCTTGGCAAAATAAGTAATTAGCAAATTAAAATCACCACCATAAACATCAGCAACAAATCAAAGATCCTCAAACAGGTTTTATTATGGCATAATGTGCGCCAATTCATATTTCCGCGATTTCGCTCAAAGGCTAATTATTACTTGTGAGTGGAACGCATGTTAAAGAGAGTAAATTCTAGTGTTAAGTACAAATAACATCACAATGCAATTTGGCAGTAAGCCATTATTTGAAAATATTTCGGTTAAATTTGGTAATGGCAATCGTTATGGTTTAATTGGCGCCAATGGCAGTGGTAAATCGACTTTTATGAAAATTATTGGTGGTGATTTAGTCCCAACCTCTGGCAATGTGGCTTTAGATCCGCATGAAAGACTAGGTAAATTACGCCAAGACCAATTTGCTTTTGAAGAGTTCACGGTACTTGATACGGTAATTATGGGACATACCGAATTATGGCAAATCAAACAAGAACGTGATCGCATCTACTCTCTTCCTGAAATGAGCGAAGAAGACGGCTTTAAAGTGGCTGATTTAGAAACTCAATACGCCGAAATGGATGGCTATAGCGCCGAAGCACGCGCAGGTGAATTATTATTAGGCGTTGGTATTCCAATTGAACAACACTATGGTTTAATGAGCGAAGTTGCCCCCGGTTGGAAACTGCGTGTATTATTGGCACAAGCCCTATTTTCAAATCCTGATATATTATTGCTTGATGAACCAACCAATAACTTAGATATTGATACAATCCGCTGGTTAGAAGACACCCTAAATCAACGTGAAAGTACCATGATCATCATTTCGCATGACCGCCATTTTTTAAATATGGTCTGCACGCATATGGCCGATATGGATTATGGCGAGCTTCGCATCTATCCTGGTAACTATGATGATTATATGACAGCATCAACCCAAGCAAGAGAGCGCTTATTAGCAGATAACGCCAAAAAGAAAGCACAAATTAGTGAACTACAATCCTTTGTTAGCCGCTTTAGTGCCAATGCCTCTAAATCAAAACAAGCAACATCGCGAGCAAGGCAAATTGAAAAAATCAAATTAGAAGAAGTCAAGGCCTCTAGCCGTCAAAATCCATTTATTCGTTTTGAGCAAGATAAAAAACTATTCCGTAATGCGCTTGTTGTTGAAAACCTGACCAAAGGTTTTGATAATGGTCCACTATTTAAAAATTTAAATCTAATGGTCGAAGTGGGCGAAAAAGTCGCTATTTTAGGGACTAACGGTATTGGTAAATCCACATTATTAAAAACCCTAATGGGGGAATTAACACCAGAACAAGGCGACATAAAATGGTCTGAAAACGCCAATATTGGTTATTACGCACAAGATCATGAATATGAATTTGACGGAGACCTTACCGTATTTGACTGGATGAGCCAATGGAAGCAGCCAACCGATGACGAGCAAGCCGTACGTAGTATTTTGGGTCGATTGCTGTTTTCGCAAGATGACATAAAAAAACAGGTCAAAGTGCTATCAGGTGGTGAAAAGGGCCGTATGTTATTTGGTAAATTAATGATGCAGCGCCCCAATATTATTGTTATGGATGAACCAACCAATCATTTAGATATGGAATCGATTGAATCACTTAATATGGCATTAGAGCTTTATCAAGGCACACTATTTTTTGTTTCACACGATCGTGAATTTGTTAGTTCATTGGCAACACGCATTGTTGAAATCACACCTGAAAAAGTCATTGATTACACAGGTAATTATGAAGATTACTTGCGTAGCCAAGGGATTGAATAATTAGCCACTCTAGTGGCTATTGCTTTTTACTGTCTTACATTACTTTAAGACAGACTTTATCCATTTTTTAAATAACAGTCAGTAAAACCAATTCAGCCAATAAAGATAGCCACATCAGTTAGTGGCTAGTTTACTTCAATTGATTACTTAGCAAATTAAAAATCTAACTCATCCCACCAAATATCGATAAGTGGACTGGTTTTAACATTTTTTAAACCCTGACTTTCAAGCCATTTTGTGACAATGTCACGATGTTCATCAGTACAGTTGCCAAGTTTTTGAGTACAAATAATGCCTTGCCAATTTAAATAACCACTACCCTCATAAGCCAAACCATTGGGTTGAATAGCTTCAAGAATAAATTGATCAACAATATTATCTAAAGTTTCTTCGGTTGTACCTTCGTCAAACGACCAACTAACTGTAAAACCTAACTCTTTAAACTCGTCGATGTGTAATTTTTTTCGTAAACGTCTGCTACGATTAACCATAATAATTTCCTTCTTTTTTCTATTAAATATTCGTTTATTTACTTCTTGTGTAATGCTGTCTGTTAGCTGATTTCACATTATTTTGTTTTGGTTGCAACGATCGGTGTGCCGTTGAGCTTCCTCTTTTGGGGGAAGAACGCCTTGCTGAGGATTTTTTAACAGGCTCTGGTTTTATTCTAGGATCGACTTCAAACCCTTGCGTTATCAGTTCTGGGATGGCTTTTTTAATCAGCTTTTCAATCGCTTTTAATTGTGGAAGCTCATCAACACAAACTAACGAAATAGCTTGCCCTTGATTTTGCGCACGCCCTGTTCGACCGATGCGATGCACATAATCTTCAGCTACTTGTGGTAATTCATAATTAACAACATAAGGCAATAACTCAATATCAAGCCCACGAGCAGCAATATCAGTTGCCACTAACGCCCTGATTTGCCCTGTTTTAAAATCCGCTAATGCTTTAGTGCGAGCTCCTTGGCTTTTATTACCATGAATTGCAGCAGCCTTAATACCATCTTTGGTTAATTGATCTGCCAAATGATTAGCGCCGTATTTAGTGCGAGTAAAGATTAGTACTTGTTGCCACTGATTTTTACCAATTAAATAAGACAGTAACTCACGCTTACGACGTTTATCAACCCGATGCACATATTGTGTGATCTGCTCTGAAGCGCTATTGGTTTTAGCAACCTCAATCAATTTTGGTGAATGTAAAATTGTTTCTGCCAAAGCTTTTATCTCGCTTGAAAAAGTCGCTGAAAACATCAAATTTTGACGTTTTTTAGGCAACTTAGCGATCACACGACGAATATCATGAATAAAGCCCATATCTAACATACGATCGGCTTCATCCAATACCAACATTTTAACAGTAGCAAGATCCACCGCATTTTGTTGTACTAAATCAAGCAACCGACCTGGTGTTGCAATCAAAATATCAACACCACCACGTAACTTCATCATTTGTGGATTAATACTCACGCCACCAAATACCACTAACGAACGAATGGGTAAATAACGGCTATAATCGCGGATATTTTCGCCGATTTGAGCAGCCAATTCGCGCGTTGGAGCTAAAATCAAGGCATATAACGGACGTTTACCTTTTGGGTTACCCGATTTATTGTTATTTTGAACTTGTTGGTCAAGCAGTTTTTGCAAAATCGGCAAACCAAAGCCAGCCGTCTTTCCAGTTCCAGTTTGCGCACTGGCCATCAGATCATTGCCTGATAAAATAACCGGAATAGCTTGTTGTTGAATGGGAGTTGGTGTTGTGTAGTTCTGTTCGTGAATTGCTTTTAAAATCTCGGTATCTAAACCAAGAGAGTCAAATGACATGAAATGCTTCCTAAAATAAACGAAAAATAAATTATCCTCATCCATTATAAAACAATTCAATAATAAATGTCTGACTATTTAAATAATATTAGCGCATAACCCATTTTATAAACAAAATCGTTATTACATCAACATTGATAACACACAAAAAAATCGTCAGAAAAAATATTGATTTTATTAAAAATTTTATATTTTATTTTTAAATAAAATTAAGCCTTTTTGATATTATTATCGTTTTATATTATTAGGTTTATAGGTCTTGTTCAAAGTCGTGTTATTTGTTTGTTCTAAACTAGAGCAAACAAACCATCTCAATACTTTAACAGGCGTTACATAAAAATATTAATGCATAACTATGCCAAGTATCCTCAAATCAAGGCAGACGCTACAAACAAAAAAGGCAACCTAATGGCTGCCTTTAATTGCATTAAATGAGTAAAATTATTTTTTATCTGGATGAGGATCTTTAACTGAGTCACCCTGTCCAGTCATAATATACCAACCATTTTTGCTATGTGGTTTTTTATTATAATCAGGGCAAGGAGGTAACGATTTCTTACTTTGGTTTGAATAAATATAACCACAGTCAGCGCACTTATAAGTGCCAGACGAAACATCACTACCATATGGAGCAAATTTGTGTACCATTCTAAGACCCTCCAAGTTAAATAACGACAAGCCCAATGCTTATCACTGTATATATAAACGCCGATTTAAGAAAAAATCAAGTGCGTTTTTTAAACAATTAGCCAATTAAACTAACTATTTGAGGCTCATAAAAATCCGTCAGGAAAGGGATTGATTTTATTGAATTTTTTATATTTTCTTTTTAAACAAAAGCAAACAATTAATAGTGCTATCATTTTGGGGTATTGGGATCATTAGGCTTGTTTAAGGTGATATTATTTTGGCTAAAAATTGCCAAATAAAAACTTCAATAAAATCAATACATTTCCTGACAACTTTTTATCACTATTAAATATCCACTAATAAGTTCCAATACATCTAAAAACCAGAATGTCCCTTTTCACGCTTGACGTTATTAATAGTATAGGCATAATTACTCATTCAATACTTTATCAGGATCTATCCCATGAAATATAAAATAATCACTCTTAGTATTGCCGTTTTGGCTTGGGTTAGTACTTTATCCTCAGCCCAAGCTGATGAAATAACTTGCCCAAGCTCAGTGACAATTAAATCTTCTCATCTTAATATTGATAACCTACCTAACGATTGGATGGTTTCTGAAAAGAAAGATAAATTACTATTGCTTGATGGTGCTGGCGTCTATTCCGACAACCCAGCAAAAAAGATCCAACAAAAACCCGAAGACGGTATTATTGATGGCAAACAACATCAAGCAACTTGGAGCGTAAACACCATTTACGACGAAGGAGGTAGCTGGGTTAGCTGCAGTTACAACTATGAAGAAGTAGAATTAATCAAAAAAATCAACCCAATCATGAGAAGCTGCTGGGAAATCGATTCTATGGATCAATTCGATCGATTGCATATCACAATTAAATGTAGCGCTAGTGAGTTGCAAGAGGTTAAGTAGGTGTTTAAATAAACATGGCGTTATCAATAATTAACGCCATGTTTACATGAAAGGTTAAAATTAAATATATCAGCAAAAGCTTTTCAAGTCACTATTGGTTACTACATACCTTAATGAAAGTAAATAACCGTAAGTTAATTACTACTATTTATTGTTAATTTTTCCTGATAAAAATGTAACCAAAAGCTTTATTATTTTTATAATAAGAAGAATAAAAAAATAAATGACAAAAAAAAGTACAAAGATATAACTCCACAAAATAAAAAAAACAAAGAAATCAACTAGAAAATAATCTGTATCAATAAATAAATAGGCGGCATTATCTAAATCTTCCATAGTCAAATAATTGATGAAAACTAAAAACATGTACAGCCCTATAATCGATATAATGGCAAATACAAATAATAAAAATTTAATAATTAACGATTTAAATGAAGTTGATTTATTATCTTTAGGACCAAATAAGATCATTTTGACAGATTTAATAAACATGGTAATCAAAAAAAACAAGTAACAAATCATTGCAACTATCATCACAAAACCTGCACTACCTGCTTGTTCACAATCATCAGCACGCATGTAAAATATGTAAAATAACAAAAATATTCCATAGCTAATTAATAATTCTTTAACTAATTTTCTATCTTTTAAGTACTCTTTAATTTTCACAAACACTCCCTACACCAATTTCTAATTAAATAAATCTGTATTTGCCTAAGCCAGAATATTGTTAATAATTATATCAATTTTAAACTCAATTAATTAAGCTGAAAATAATGCATCATAAGTTATTTAGTTTCAATCATTATTTGTAGGAAAACGCCGAGTTGTTTACACACCATGGTTAAAATAATCTTTTAAAAACTCATAAGGCGTTTCGCCTGAAATCGCTTTATGCTGTTTAATGGTATTATAAAAATTAATAAATCATTTAAGCTCTTGTTTTCTCTCTTTTAAATCACTAAATATTTGCTGATTATGCCACATCTCA
>NZ_WTEW01000089.1:0-758 GCF_009795865.1 Gilliamella sp. Pas-s27 | reverse complement strand
GAAAAGGCTAAAAGAGAAGCAAAAGCCAAACAACAACGCACAAATAAAAAATAAGGAATAACAAAATGAAGTATATAAAGTGTATTTTACTCACGATATTATTAACCCCTGCCATTAGCCATGCCATATTTCGTATTTATACCGGTACTATTGGGCAAGATAATGCAGAATTTTATTTTGATGATGAATATGCGGTTTATCTTGATGGTAAAGAGCATGAAGTTAAACGTTTAAGTTTCATCAGGGAACATAATAATATGTTTAACTATGAAGTTTATTATGCAAATTCTTTTGAAAAAATGTTAGATAAAATAGTTATTGAGAATGTTGATGGAGGCATATTTAATCATGATGCAGACGCCTATCAATATCTAACTGGGCATTCTCTTAACGGCGATAAGATAAATTTACATAAAACATTTGAATATAAAAAATACGATGAACGTTCATTACGTGAAGCAGAATTTAACAATATAGATTATTTACAACAAGATAGTACTAAGGATTTTTATTTTAAGGTGATAATATCTAAAAAGAAAAATGAAGAAGCAAATATCGTTGGGATAAAAATATATAGCAAACACGATGGCAGGCTTATTCAAACTATTACAGGTATCAAAGGATGTGAGTTTCATGGTTATGCTAATATCATGAATCATGAAAAATCTGATTATAATTTTGATGGCGATAATAATGATTTTTTTCTAGTTAAAGACAGATATCACGGACCTAATAGCACAGCCGAATATTACGTCTAT
>NZ_WTEW01000088.1:0-820 GCF_009795865.1 Gilliamella sp. Pas-s27 | reverse complement strand
TCAAATGAGTCTTCATCACATTTTGTTGTATTAGCAAATGCAAAATTTGCTAATAGTACACTGAATATAATTATTTTCTTCATTTATAATTCCAATATTTTACTTGTTTATAGCTTTTCATAGATTTCTTTTATAAGAACATCATAATTATTCTTTTTATAGCCACTTCCATTATAATACAAAGCAAATGAATCCCATTTTTTTGACTTTAATGCTTCCAAGGCATTTTTATTCTTCAATAAATAACCTTTTAATGTAATTAAATGATTTTTTTCTGAATGACTAATTTTATATAGATATCTTCAATACTTAATTTGTCTGAATGCATATTCGCTCCCATAACTTGAAATTTTCCCCAAGAAGCAGACATTAGCGCTTCTCTAGGTGATAAAGCATATGCTTTTATTAATCGTTCATATTGTTTTGCATAGGAACCATATTTAGTAAATGAAGATTTATTTGATATATCGGGATCATCATCATATTTACCATTAGTTAATTTGTGAAAATAATGTCTCTCAAATAATATTTTAGGAACATGATCCCCTAAATGGGTATAAAAACTCTGATCCTTTGTTTCTTTTATACTTACAGCTTTAAGTGATCCTCGCCAAAAAAGTGGACAAAAGTCGCCTCTATGTGTAACTATCCCATAAAATAGTACAGCAAAAAAGTAGAAAATTCTCTATGATAAAAGTAAAAGAGGATTGAAACATGAAAAAGATGACAGAGCACCAAATCGTCGCTATTTTAAAAGAAGCTGAAGCGGGTATTCCGGTTAAAGAACTGTGCCGTAAATAGGGCATGGGTAATTCAACTT
>NZ_WTEW01000087.1:0-859 GCF_009795865.1 Gilliamella sp. Pas-s27 | reverse complement strand
AGAATTTATTTTGCTCATCGGACACGCATTTTGTTAAAATGAAAACCGATGAGTAATAGGTGTCTGTCAGATTAAGTTTGAGCTATTACAAATAAAAGGAACTCTGCATGATTCTCATTTACATTCAGGTTTTGATGACAGTTCTATAAAGGAAATAAAATAACATGAAGAATCTAATTAACATTCCAATTCTGTTATTGATTACAATATTTGTTACATACAATATTAAAACTGTATATGCAGGAGGAGGAATAGGCAAAAATTCTTTATCATATAATAATTTTCACGGAGAAAAACTAGTATCAAGTAAAGAGTTTATATTATCTATAAATAAAACTTGTAAAAAAGATGTATCGGGGATATGTACAATTTCAAAAGTAAAAAAAAATTATTATCTCCAGTTTAATAGTCTAAATAATAATGAAATAGTAATTTCTAAACTAAAAAATAATATTGAATTAAAATTGAAAAAAGAAAAAACTAACAATCCATATTCTATGGAAATAGAGTTAATATCTTATAAAAATAATGAAAGAGTTGATTCTATAGTATGTTATGAATATATGAACGATCCTAATAACAGTTTAGCTACAGAAAAATTATACTATTTGAATGATTATAATTTATGGACGTTATATTTCACTTATGATTTAGAATCAACAACAGCTGACAATTGGAGTAAATATAAAATTAATCCTCAGTCTGGCAAATTTGAATTAATAGATAAAGTACTACAATACTAATACTCCTAAACTATCCAATCTATCAACTGATGGCAAGGCGTGGTTTATTCATCCCGTGGCAATGATGGATTATTTTAATATTAGAAGTACTGAAATTATTTTCCCATTAAAAGTAA
>NZ_WTEW01000086.1:0-891 GCF_009795865.1 Gilliamella sp. Pas-s27 | reverse complement strand
AATAATGTGAAAATCATCATCTGAGGTAGCATACATATAAATTTCTACTTTTTTATCACCTATATTTCCAGTGTATACACGATAGATAGATTGTGCTAACTGCGGTAGGAATAGGATTATTATTAATAAATATTTTATTCTGTTCATGTATTTCTACCTTTATTTTTAAATATAATATTTCTTACCATTTATTACCGCTTCTTTTTGATCTTCTATATCTATAGAATTTAAATTGACAAAAAAAGCAGGATTTATCTTATAGCCTAATTTTCTTTTTTGAGGATCTTTTTCGTTTTCCTCTAGCGATCTATTATTATCAATGTTCATTGCTATTTCTAAATGTAAATGTGTATTAGGAAATCCTTTCGCATTTCCTGTGTCGGATGTATAACCGATATGATCACCAGCTTTAACTTTGGTACCTTTTTGTATTCCAGATACTTTTAGATCTTCATGTAAATGGCAATACCGAATATAAAAATAATCACTGTTTATATCAAAATCGCTCGCTTGTACAAATTCATCTTTCCCTTTTCCTGAAAACTCCAACGTATAATCATTTTGAGATGCTCGCAAATCATCACCTTTCACTTTTAAAACAATTACATTACCATAACTACCTTCACCACAAGCTTTTACAATTTCGCCATCTAAACAAGCAAAGCATGGTGTACCTATACGTGCAAATATGTCTAAGCCTGCGTGAGCCCAAGGTATAGGCTTTCCTGGATTCTTATCATTATTAGTACGAACTAAACCGAAAGCACCGTTAGATGGTTTAATATTTCTACTTGAATTATAATAAGTCCTTTGTGGATTTTCTAAAGGCTCATGCCAGAGTTTTGTTTTTTCTTGGAAATAATCCACCATCGCCACCGGGTGAATAAACCA
>NZ_WTEW01000085.1:0-900 GCF_009795865.1 Gilliamella sp. Pas-s27 | reverse complement strand
GTTTAAACTATTACGAATGGATGTGGATAAATAGCTATATGGCGTTTTCGGATAATAATTTGGATGGGGAATTGATGCCAGAAGATGAGTTTACATGGCCAATCAAAGTCAACTGGCCAGAAGAAATCGACAAAAAATCCAAAGCGAGCTCGCTTGAAATGTATCAACAAATAGACGCCGAGTATAAAAAATTAGGGAATAAATAATCTCCAAAGTACCGTGGTAATAGACCCAAAAGTGGCTGAATTAAGGGTAAAAGCCAAAAAAGTGATTGGCATATTACATTACTGGCAAGGTAAAGACGCCAAATCGCCACTACGCATTGAACATATTATCAATTAAAAAGGGAGAACGTAATAATGCCATCTAAATATCAACCGCAAGTTTCCGCATGGTGTCAGGATTTGTATAAATGGGTATATACAACAAATTTACATTTAAGTAATAATAAAAAACTACGTTATGCTAATGATGATTTTTGTGAATTTTCGAGGCGTTCAATAGGTTTAGGATATTTTTCTCGTTGGATAACTATTATTTGTTTATCAATACTCATTTTACTATCAGTTTTTGTATTATATATCGTAATTCCGCATATTCCTGTTAGCACGCATAAAGCTTTGGTTATACCTAGCTGCGTTTTAGTATTATTTATATTTTATCTTCTTACTCAATTTTTTTTCTATTTATCATATGCTCCTGAAGATTGCCCAATACGTTTTAATCGAAAAACAGGTAAAGTTTATGTTTATGAACATTTTATCTTATATTTTGGAACATGGACTATTTTTACTCGTTCGCCCTTTAGAGCTAAAGAGATAACGGTTAAAGAGTTTAATTGGGCAGATATTCAAGGGTGTATGGCCTCAGTATCAGTTCCTCTTGCTAGTGGCGGAACGG
>NZ_WTEW01000084.1:0-1011 GCF_009795865.1 Gilliamella sp. Pas-s27 | reverse complement strand
TCGAATCCGGCTGCGTAAACCTACCTATATCCGGATCATAATACCTGAACGTATTGTAATGTAAACCAGTTTCCCTGTCTAAATACTGTCCCTGCTACCTGAGGTTTTGTTCTATGGGTTGGTGTTCGATTTCATGAATGTGTTTACCCCATAGCTGGTAGCTGCATTTCCACAGTATGTCACCGTTTTCATTGGTCAGATCTTCCGGACAGCTATTCAGATCGGTGTGGTAGTAACAATGTAAACTGCTAAATTAGTAGTTAACTTTATGATATTTCATTTTTTATTTTATAATTTTTCAACTAATAATTGTATTCTTGGTTTCCAGCCATTAATCCATTTACTTTCGATTTTAGAGGAATAGTTTTTTATACAATAATAGTCATCTTTATCATGGTGAGAAATGAAACACTGGTCTACACATTGACAAATCCAAATTAAAAGGTTTTTGATGTCAATATCATTTTTAATTATATATTCTTCTACATTTTTTATTATAATCTCAATTAGATTGGCATGAAAAAAACCTTCTTCAAAGAATAAATAGCAAAAAGTATCTTTTATTGAATCATCTCTATTCTGCAAAATTTTATTTTTTAAATCATTTTGTATGTATAAGTTCATTTCAACAACCCGATCCCTTTCTTTTTGCTTTGCTGCTGTGGATTTTTTTCATTAAGTGTACCATCTAAATTGAATACACCCTTGGATTTATTTAAAGATGAAAATGTCTCATAATGATCTTTGTGAAGATTGTCTAGATAGAAATAATCATTTTTCCTAAAAGTAACTCCATTAATTTTTACTTTACTGGTAAATTTGAATATTTCTGCGCCTTGGAATTTTTTGCCTGTTGTTGTAATTGCATGCTTAACTGCATCTATAAAACTCCATCCCCACGGATCGACCCAAGTCAACCCATCAGGCGCATACTGATACAGATTTAAACCACCGGCTAAGCCTATCGAATCCGGCTGCGTAAACCTACCTATATCCGGATCATAATACCTG
>NZ_WTEW01000083.1:0-1058 GCF_009795865.1 Gilliamella sp. Pas-s27 | reverse complement strand
GTATGTACAATTAATTTACCTTCATGGTCTCTAGTTATAATTGTTTTTTCCATTTTCTATCCACCTAAATTAATGAAGTAAAAAAAGAAGTAAAAATGAATATATAATGAAGTATTTTTGAAGCAAATTTTAGACTTACTTGTATTAACAACGAAAAATTGAATATACTGAATTAAGGTTAATTAATATTATTATATAGAAGTCAATAGTACCCTATCTGAGTGAATCATCAGTTACTGAGACAGTAAAAAAATAATCTTGCTCCTTATCAAATAACTCTAATTTGATAAGGGCAACTACATGCAAAATAAAAACTTTACTATTAATAAACAGCTCAATCAGAAACTAATTACACACCTAAATAAGCTACAAGATAGATACTCAAAAATTTTACCAATCCGAATCGACATTCATTATGCTAAGGATGATGAGTTCAATACTGATATTGAAACAACCAAAAAAGAAATAATGTACTTCCTCTATCAAGCTATGCAACTTGAACTTGATATTGTAGGGTATGCTGTTGTTATGGAATTTAATCAGAATGAACATATCCATTTTCATTCTGTTTTTTATGTAAATGGTCAAAAAAGCAAAAATACTATCCTATTTACGTTGCACAGGAACGTGCATGGTATGAACTGACTAAAGGTTATTTGTATGATTGTCAGCGGAATAATTATCATATTAATGGGTTAAGGATAATAAATCATCACGATGATGAAGCATTTCGTTCTGTTTGTTATATGCTCAGTTATTTAGCTAAAACAGAACAGAAATCATTTTTTAAAGAGTGTTATAGTGATTGTCTATTTTTAAGTAAAGTCCCGCCTCCACGTCATCGAGGAAAACCTAGAACACTTGGTTTGAATAAATTTTTAATTTCTTCCTAGTATTAGCAATAATCATTAAGCTTATTCGTGAGGCAAACTCATTTATCCTGTTTGCTTCATATTTCTCCAATATATTAACTACACTCTTATTATAAATAATTTTAAATAGATATCATTAGTTGAACATACCAATATGTCCGTTCAATTAACATTTTTATAAGGAGT
>NZ_WTEW01000082.1:0-1122 GCF_009795865.1 Gilliamella sp. Pas-s27 | reverse complement strand
GCTATCCGTAAAAGTCGGCGGCGGTAGGTTCTTTTTCCGTTGGGTTGAATATATCAGTGTCCCTGTCAAAATTTGGTGTAGTGCCCGCATCGCTGGCTATCATCTTCTAAATCCAATTTGATCATTTTATTCTTAATTATTGTGACATTTTACAACGCCTTGTCTATTTCGATTTTTACACGAAATCGATTCCAATAGCTTGAAGTACCCACTATTATCTATTTTATAATGTCTCCATTTTTCAATACTTTGAGTTTCGTCACTACCAACATAATTTAATAACCAAACATTCTTAAAATTTTTATCAATATAGTAATACTGTGAAAAAGCAGCCGATTCTAAAATTTTTTCTTTAAAAATTGATAATTTATCTATTAATTTATTATTTTTTTCAATATTCAAAAATATTTCCAAATCAAACTCTTTGTGCTGTTTTTTAGTTAAATTATATTGATATTCTCCTTTTTGATATATTACTTTCTTTTTGTCAAATAAAGTTTCACTAATTTCACCAAAATAAGAACCTAATTCGTTCAAATCACACTCACTATAAAAATATGAATTATAATAAGATCCATCAGCTGGGAAATCACACTTCTTATTCATATCATCTATAATTTTTTTATTAGCCAACATTGGATGACCAAACCAATTAAATTCACGATTTGGTATCTTATAATTAAATCCTCTATAGGTTACAGGTGATCCGTTATTTTTTTCTATATGCTTCGAAAATGTTATCAAGTAACCTGACCTAGTCAAAAAAACAAAATAATTATCTACCTTTATTAAATCAGTCAAATCTTCTTTCAGGCATAAATCATTTTTATCATTATTAGGAAATTTTATTACCTCAAATTGATTTCCTAAAGGGATTTTTTCTTCTGAAAAAATTTTTTTATACTCCTCTACTTCTGGGGTTTTCCAATGAGATAAAAGAGAAGTAATATCTGTTGTTGTCTCATACGGAATAAAACAAATTGTATCAACTATAACTTCTCCATCGATTAATATTAGTTTAATTTTCGAATATCTTTCTATTAAACTTTGCCTTTTAGAATCTGATTCTCTTCCAAAAATAGAATTCTTTGAAACTTTATAAAAATCCCAAATATCTGGAGA
>NZ_WTEW01000081.1:0-1178 GCF_009795865.1 Gilliamella sp. Pas-s27 | reverse complement strand
ATGTCTAAAGAAAAATTTGAACGTACAAAACCCCACGTTAACGTTGGTACAATCGGCCACGTTGACCATGGTAAAACAACTTTAACTGCTGCAATTACTTCTGTACTTGCTAAAAAATTTGGTGGTCAAGCTCGTGCATTCGATCAAATCGATAACGCACCAGAAGAAAAAGCACGTGGTATCACCATCAACACTTCACACGTTGAATACGACACACCAACTCGCCACTACGCGCACGTAGACTGCCCAGGCCATGCTGACTATGTTAAAAACATGATCACTGGTGCAGCACAAATGGACGGTGCTATCTTAGTAGTAGCAGCAACTGATGGTCCTATGCCACAAACTCGTGAGCACATCCTTTTAGGTCGTCAAGTAGGTGTTCCTTACATCATCGTATTCTTAAACAAATGTGATATGGTTGATGACGAAGAGTTATTAGAATTAGTTGAAATGGAAGTACGTGAACTTCTATCTCAATACGATTTCCCAGGTGATGACACGCCAGTAATTCGTGGTTCAGCGCTTAAAGCGTTAGAAGGCGAAGCAGCATGGGAAGACAAAATTGTTGAATTAGCAGAAGCATTAGATACATACATTCCAGAACCAGAGCGTGATATCGACAAACCATTCCTATTACCAATTGAAGACGTATTCTCAATTTCAGGTCGTGGTACAGTAGTAACGGGTCGTGTTGAACGTGGTATCATCAAAGTTGGTGAAGAAGTTGAAATCGTTGGTATCAAACCAACTACAAAAACAACTTGTACTGGTGTTGAAATGTTCCGTAAATTACTTGACGAAGGTCGTGCGGGTGAAAACGTTGGTGTATTACTACGTGGTACAAAACGTGAAGAAATCGAACGTGGTCAAGTACTTGCAAAACCAGGTTCAATCACTCCACATACTGATTTCGAATCAGAAGTGTATATCTTAAGTAAAGATGAAGGTGGTCGTCACACTCCATTCTTCAAAGGTTATCGTCCACAGTTCTACTTCCGTACAACTGACGTAACTGGTACTATCGAATTACCAGAAGGCGTAGAAATGGTAATGCCTGGTGATAACATCAAAATGACAGTATCATTAATTCACCCAATCGCGATGGCAGAAGGTTTACGTTTTGCGATTCGTGAAGGTGGTCGTACTGTTGGTGCTGGTGTGGTTGCTAAAGTTAT
>NZ_WTEW01000080.1:0-1196 GCF_009795865.1 Gilliamella sp. Pas-s27 | reverse complement strand
TTAGTTGTCTTGTCATCAGATAATCTCCTTTGTTGAGGATTTATCATACCGCTAAGAATGTCTACAAGAAAAGTATACCGTTACAATAGTTTTAACCGTGGTGTGTTAGCCCGATGTTCTTATACTATTGAATACGTTTACTCCGATAACGGACGTGAATTTCAAAGCATAAGTGAACACTAATTTTTAAAACGTGTCGTCATTGTATCATCAATCAAAAATTTACCCAATCCACTTGCCTACAAACCAATGGGAAAGCTGAAAAAGTGATATGAAATTTAATGAAAATATGACACAATCAACAAATATTTAGCGATGTAAAAGAGAGAAAACAAAGCTTAGATGCTTTATTAATTTTTATAATATCGTTTAACTCCATAAAAGGATTTTGAGAAAAACACCTTATGAGTTTTTAGAGGATTATTTTAATCACAAAGTGTAAACAACCCGACGTTTACCTACAAATAATTATTATAGCCAATCTTTTTTTACATATAAATTAGACAAATTAAAACCTCGTTCCTTAACGAGGTTTTAATTTATATTTATTCATTTCTTCTAGAGATTTTGATCCAGCTAATTCTGAGGCTTTAATATCCTTTACAACACCCATTTCATTGAAATAGACAGCATAACTTTTTTGGCTAACTTCATCATGTTGAGGTTGTTGGCGAAAAATATAATACCAAACATTATCACCAAAAACAGAGGTTAACATTGGTGAACCCATAATAAACACAACTTGTTCTTTACTTTGCCCTACTTGTAATAGCCCAATAGCATCTGGTGTCACATAATTACCTTGATTGATATCTGGTCTATAGACCCAACGTTCAACGACAGAACAACCCGCTAACAAAATACTAGTTACAATTGCAAGTACGGAAAATTTACGAAATTGCATCTACACTTAATCCATTCTCTAAAATTTGATGGTCTGTATTATCGCTGATCTTTTAATTAAGTGCTAGCCAAATTAATAAATTATTTGTAGGAAAACGTCGGGCTGTTTACACTTCAGGGTTAAAATAATCCTCTAAAAAATCATAAGGTGTTTTCCTACATATTAATGATTTTTTCGTTCTTGTGGATCTGTACCTTGGCTTACTAATGTAACTATCCCATAAAATAGTACAGCAAAAAAGTAGAAAATTCTCTATGATAAAAGTAAAAGAGGATTGAAACATGAAAAAGAT
>NZ_WTEW01000007.1:0-98737 GCF_009795865.1 Gilliamella sp. Pas-s27 | reverse complement strand
ATAACGCATAATCCACTGATTGTTGTTTGAATTCGATACTAAATTTTTTGACCATGATATTTGTCTCCTATGATTTTTGTTTATACCATAGAGGCAACTTTTGTCCACTTTTTTGGCGAGGATCAGAGTAGTAAAGCGATTGAGAGGCGGTGTTTTTTTATAGTAAACTAGTTAACCTCTAATTTGACAGTTATCTGATACTATAGATAGCTGTCAGATTAATTTTGAAAATATAGTTAAATATTATATGATTGATTGAATTTCTCTACCCATCAAATTTTGTTATAATTACAACAAAAATCTCTTTGTTAAGCGATTAACGTTGGTAAAGATAATGAAATTTAATGAAGATACTCGCGTAAAAATTCCTGTTATTCTGCATTTAGTCCGTTTAGGCTATCAATATCTATCACTCAAAACCCAGCAATGGGATAAAAATACCAATATATTTCCGGTTCAATTTCATGAAGCCATGGCTCGAATTAATCCTGCGCTAACTCAGGATGAGATTAATCGTCTGTTGCAAGATATTAGCCTGTGCCTTGATAATGAAGACCTTGGTAAAACTTTTTATGAAATGTTAATCAATCGTTCAGGTATCAAGTTAATTGATTTTGAAAATTTTAATAATAATAGCTTTCATGTTGTGACAGAGTTGACCTATCAAAACGAAGATGAAGAGTTTCGTCCGGATATTACTTTATTGATTAATGGATTACCGCTTATTTTCATTGAAGTAAAAAAACCGAACAATCGTAAAGGGATGCAAGATGAGTATAATCGCATTAATAGACGTTTTCAAAATAAAAAATTTAGGCGTTTTGTTAATATAACTCAGTTTATGATTTTTTCTAATAATATGGAATATGATGAAAATGCATTGCAGCCAATTGATGGCGCATTTTATGCTAGTCCATCTTACCATAAACTGAGCTTTAACTATTTCCGAGAAGAAGATTTAAACTTTACAACGTTACTTAAATCATTAAATGAAGAACAAGAGCTGGTCATCTTAAAAGATAACAACTTGGAAGTTATTCGTGCCAGTTCGGAATTTGATATTAATAAAGACCCCAATCGACCAACTAATCGAATTTGTACGTCCCTAGTAAGTCGGCAACGCTTAGCTTTCATCTTACAATATGCTTTAGCTTATGTTTCTGAGCGTGATGGTTTGCAAAAACATATCATGCGTTATCCGCAGATCTTTGCTACTAAATCTATTGAAGAGCGACTTAATAGCAATATTAAAAAGGGTATTGTTTGGCACACCCAAGGTAGTGGAAAAACCGCATTAACCTATTATAATGTCCGATTTTTAACCGATTATTTTCAAAAAAAGCAAATTATTCCTAAGTTCTATTTTATTGTGGATCGGATTGATTTGCTGGAACAAGCTCAACGCGAATTTACTAACCGAGGATTAGTCGTCCATGTTATTAATTCTCGAGAGCAGTTTAGCCAAGAAATTAAAAATCAAAAAGCGATTCATAATCATAGTGGCCGTCCTGAAATTACGGTTGTTAATATTCAGAAATTTAAAGACGATCCTGATGTTATTTTAAATAACGATTATAACCTTTCGATTCAGCGTATTTATTTTCTAGATGAAGTCCATCGCAGCTACAAACCCACGGGTAGTTTTTTAGCTAATCTTACTGATTCTGATCGAGATGCCATTCATATTGGTCTAACCGGAACACCACTGTTAGGTGACAATAACTCACGTCGTTTATTTGGTAATTATATTCATAAATACTATTACAATGCCTCTATTTCTGATGGTTATACATTACGTTTAATTCGTGAAGATATTGCAACACGTTATAAACATTCGTTACAAAAAGCGATTGATGAAATTGAAGTTAAGCAAGGTGAAATTAACCGTTCTTTAGTGTATGCCGATCCCCATTTTGTCGAGCCAATGCTTGATTACATTATTACTGACTTTGAAACCAGTCGTCATGCCTATAATGACGCATCAATTGGCGGTATGGTAATTTGTGATAGTGCCGAACAAGCAAAGCAAATGTTTACGATTTTTAATGAAAAATACGCGGGGCAATCAAGACAAGCACCACTCAAGGCGGCCAATGAAAGTATTTATTCCGTTTTAAAAATCGAAGAACCGAACAGTTATTATGAGACTAAAAAATGGCAAAATTGTCGGGTGAATTCTGCTGCACTAATTTTACATGATGTTGGAACCAAAGAAGATCGTAAAATATTGGTAGAAGAATTTAAAGCGGGAAATATTGATTTTCTATTTGTTTACAATATGTTACTTACTGGTTTTGATGCTAAACGGCTTAAAAAGCTCTATCTTGGACGTATCATTCGCCAACATAACTTGCTACAGGCACTCACACGAGTTAACCGACCTTATAAAAATTTTCGTTATGGTTATGTTGTCGATTTTGCAGATATACGTAAAGAGTTCGATGCAACAAATCGCGCTTATTTTAATGAGCTACAAGAGGAGTTGGGTGATGAAATTGAGCATTATTCACACTTATTTAAGTCGTCTGAAGAAATTGCAGCAGAAATCGAGCATATCAAAGATGTATTATTCCGTTTTGATTGTGAAAACGCAGAAATTTTTAGTGATCAAATCAATCAAATTGATGATAAAAAAACGTTAAATATATTAAAAAGAGCGTTAGAAGATACCAGAAGCCTTTATAATATTATTCGTTTACAACAAGATTATGTTTTTTTAACTCACCTTGATTTTGAAAAGCTCAATCATCTTTATCGAATGACGGTCGATAGGTTAACTACTTTAAATTATAAAGAAAGCATTGAACAAGGCCGTGATGACCTCAACTTAATCAATATCGCTCTGGAAGATATTATTTTTGAATTTATCAAAGTCGGGGAAGAAGAACTAGTACTTGCCGATGAATTTAAAGAAACACTTCGTAAAGCGCGCGAAGCATTAAGTAACAATTTTGACCAAGAAGATTCCAAATTTATCACGCTCAAAGAAGAGTTAGAAAGACTGTTCAAAAAGAAAAATTTACGTGAAATCACACAAGAAGAGATGAAACAAAATATACCAGTATTAAATCATATTTATCAGCGTATTAAAGAACTCAACCGTCAAAATGAACTACTTCGGAAAAAGTATCAAGGTGATCGAAAGTACACCCGATTACATAAACGTTTGTTAGAAAATCATCAAACTCAAGCATCGGAACGCAATATTTATGAAGCACTATTCGGTGTTAAACAAAATACGGATGATTTAGTTTTGCGTAACTTGCAAATATTGGATAACGAAAGTTATTTTAAACGAATGGTTATGCCAAATATTATTGAACATTTTGTGGAACGCCAAAATATCAATCTTAGCATTAACGCATCAGACTATCTCAATCAATTGATTGTAAATGAATATTTAAAAGAATTTAATTATGGAGCCTATTCGTGGTAATAGAAACTAAGTTACAAACTAATACCCTAAAACTTATTGATGATTTAAAAAGCGTTTGTGCTAACTATGGGTTAGGCAACGATGGCAATGAATTTAAAATCATTACTCAAGCATTTTTATACAAATTTTTAAATGATCAATTTATTGCTGAGGCTAAAAAGAAAGATAAAAATCTTGCCAAAGTCAAAGATGCTGAAGAGTTTTATAAGTGTATATCAGCAATGAGTGAAGATGATTTTGCGCAATTAGAGCGAAAAATGGATGGAAATATTGCTAAATTGAAGCCGATTCATTTTATCCGTTTTTTGTTTCAGCGGCAAAATGAAGGTGACTTTGCTAAATTAGTTGATGATACCTTGATTGATATAGCGACATTGAATAATGATATTTTTGCCATCAAAACTGAAGGGGAGGCCAAAGTCATTCTTTTTGATCGCATCAGCCAATTTATTGCCGATCCCGCAAAGCGGGATGAATTCTGCCGAGCAATCATTAATAAGCTGGTGAACTTTCAATTTAGTTTTGAAGGTAGCTTTGCAAAAGGCTATGATTTTTATGCCACAATCTTTGAATACCTCATTAAAGATTACAATAGTAACAGCGGGGGAAAATATGCTGAATACTATACACCCCATGCAGTAGCACGCATTATGGCAGCAATTTTGGTACCCAAAGAACAACATAAAGTATTAAGAAATATTAGCTGCTACGACCCTGCAGCAGGCTCTGGGACACTATTAATGAATCTTGCTCATGCGATTGGTGAAGATCGCTGTGCTATTTACACGCAGGATATTTCGCAAAAATCATCTAACCTTCTACGCCTTAACTTAATTTTAAATAGTTTGGTTCTTTCTATTTCTAATGTGATTCAGGGCAATACATTACTACATCCCTATCATAAAGAAGGCAATCGATTAAAACGATTTGACTATATCGTCTCTAATCCACCATTTAAACTCGATTTTAGCGATTTTAGAGAACAGTTGGATTGTGATGAAAATCGACAACGTTTTTTTGCTGGAATTCCAAAATTTAAAGCAAAAGACAAAAGTAAGATGGAAATTTATCAGCTTTTTTTACAGCATATTATTTTTTCGCTTAAGCCAGCAGGAAAAGCGGCTGTTGTTGTACCAACTGGATTTATTACCGCACAATCTGGTATTGATAAAGCAATCCGTCAGTATTTGGTCGAAAATAAAATGCTAGCCGGTGTCGTGTCAATGCCCAGTAATATTTTTGCAACAACGGGAACGAACGTTTCAATTTTATTTATCGATGGTGCGAATAAAAGTGATGTTGTGCTAGTTGATGCCTCCAATTTAGGTGAAAAGATTAAAGATGGGAAGAATCAAAAAACCATTTTAACGACAGCTGAAGAACAACAAATTATTGAGATTTTTAACCAAAAACAAATAAAAGATGATTTTTCGGTAGTAGTAAGCTATGAGGAGATTGCTAATAAAAACTACTCATTAAGTGCCGGACAATATTTTGATGTCAAAATTGAATATGTCGACATTACCCCAGAAGAGTTTGCTGCAAAAATGAAGAAGTTTAGTGATAATTTGGAAAGCTTATTTAGTCAATCTCGCCAGTTAGAAGATGAGATTAAAAATCAGTTGGTGAAGGTGAAGTATGAGTAAAGCTAACAGTTTTCAAAACGGTAACTTAAGTCAATTAATGTTTTTTAGTAATGGGAAATCTACTGATAAAAACAATGGAAACATTCCTATTTACGGTGGAAATGGTATTTTAGGTTATACCTCAAAAAGTAACTTTTCAAATATATTAATTATTGGGCGAGTTGGAGCCTATTGTGGGAGTGTTCATATTGAACCTAATGACTGTTGGGTATCAGATAATGCAATTGCAGCAATACCTAATCCTAACAGCTATAACTACTATAATTATTATTTACTTCAATCCTTGCAACTTAATTCTAAAAAAGTCGGTTCAAGTCAACCTCTGTTGACACAAAGCATATTAAATAATATTTCAGTTAAAATTGAACTTAATAAAGAAAAACAGAAAAAAATAGTTTTCATATTAGAAAAAATAGACAAAAAAATCGAACTCAACAATCAAATCAACGCTGAACTTGAATCAATGGCTAAAACACTATATGACTATTGGTTTGTACAGTTTGACTTCCCCGATGAAAATGGTAAACCCTACAAGTCATCTGGTGGAAAGATGGTCTATAATTCGGTGCTTAAGCGTGAAATTCCTGAGGGGTGGGAGGTAGATTCATTAGAGAAACACCTTATATTTAAAAGAGGTATATCTTATAAAAGTACTGATATCTCAGGTGGAGATGGTTTACCTTTTATTAATCTAAACTCTTTTTCGTTAAATGGTCAATTTAAATTTGATGGGACGAAATTTTTTTCAGGAAAATATAAAATTGATAGCTTATATTCTTGTGGAGAGCTTGTTATTGCTGTTACAGATGTGACTCGAAATGCTGATATTATTGGTAAAGCATTTATTATTCCAAATGTTTTTGATAAAGTGTTAATTTCTTGTGATGTTGCCAGTGTTAAATCGCAAAGATTAAATAAATTTTTTTTAGAACAGTTATTTAATTCCTATAATTATCATAATTATATTAAATATTTTGCATCAGGAACTTTGGTTCTACACTTAAACTTAGACGGCATTAATTGGTTTTATATAGCTCTTCCTCCGTTGAGTTTATTAGAAAAGTATGAAGAATATTGTGCACCAATATTGACTAAAAAATCGAAAATATTGGAAGAAAACAATCAATTGAAACAATTTCGAGATTTTCTTCTTCCGATGTTGATGAATGGACAAGTAACCATAAAAGATTGATTCACCCTATTAAGCCGTTTTTATGACGGCTTTATTCGTTATTTTGCACTAAGTTTATTTTGTGCTCTTCAAGCTGCCATCAAAATAGTTATACGTTTAGTTATATTTTAATTTTTAAAAATTAAAAAAATTTCATTAATTATAGTGATATTAAATAAATTCAACTGACGCCAGCTCATAACGACAGAAACGAAATAAGGTAAATCTATTACATTTCAACTTACTTAATTAACTAATTCGATAAGATAAAAGAGTGAACTCCCCCACAAAATCTGGATTGTTTAAAATCTACTTTTTTGGTGGTGGTTCATTATCCCTGTGCATACAGGGAATACGTGATCAACCTGCTACTAAATCCCTAGGTACTTGTATTCCCTATACACATAGGGATAAAATTGAATCATCACCAAAATATTAGACAGTACTCACACTTATCATATAGATGATAAATGCACAGACTCTTGGCTCTATTTTTATACTAATCTTAATCTATAGAGCCAAGAAAAACTAATCAACAATAATACGACCATTCAAAGGTTGAATTGGACGATTGTTGTCGTGATGCATGATTGAGTGGAATTTTTCGATTTGTTCGGCTGATGCACTACTTTCTTGTTCTAACACAATCCATCGAACACCTTCAGTACAAGGTGGTGTTGTTAGTGAACCGCTAAAGCGATAAAAATCCAATTTATTTGGCAGTAAAGCCTTAATATCGACTGATTGAGATAATGTGGCGGTACTTCCTTCTTTTTCTGGCATTTGTTGCCAAGCTTTCGCTAATTCAGGGTTAGATTTTCCTTTATTAAACATCAAGGCAACAACCGCTAAGTCACCATTTTTGTTTTTATAAACAAAATGAGCTTCCATCGGAAAAAGTTTACCTTTAATTTTATTTTCGCTTGGCGAATGAAAATGGAACTGTTGTAAGGTAAACAGTTCGTTGTCAATTTCAAGCGTATTACCATCATTAACATTAATTTGAATTGTATGACCGTTATTGATGATTTCTTGCTTACTTTGTTTAAATGCTAGTTTAAGTTTATCGTGGTGCGTTTTAAAAACATGTTCAATATTGATTGGCGATTGATTTTTTCCTGTTTCGCAGGTTGAAAACTCTGGCGAAAGGTGTCCCCAATTTTCTGGATTATTTTCGCCGTCATAACCCCAATGAGGCGCCGATTCTGTTGCAGCACAAGATAGGCTGGTAACCATTAAAGCCGTAATTATTGCATTAAATTTCATTTTGTTTTTATGCTAGAAAGTTGATTAGTAGGAACCAAATTATACGCCTCAAAAAAGCACCTTACTAGAATCGCACATCATCACTTTTTGATATTTTTATAAAAAAATTGTTTGACATTTAAACAAAAAAATAAACTAAAAAATAACCTGCTTTATTTGCTGTTGATTTTACTCTGTCTAAGGCAATGCATAAAGCCAATAGCATTTTCTTATTATTAGAGCAAAAAACTTCAATAAAATCAACACCTTTCCTGACCGATTTTTGAGTGCTAATTAGATTATTTTTAGTAAAAAAAATCTAGCTTTTTATAGCAATAAAAAATTTAGCATAATCGTTTTTTACTTATTAATTTATTTCGAAATAATCAAGGGTTACATCATTCCCTGTTTTATAGATGCTTTCATTATTGTGCTAATAGGTGATCAAAAAGTGTTTTTAGGGCATAAAAAAACCTGCCATAAGCAGGTTTTAACAATTCGGTAGTTGGCTCCTCCAACAGGACTTGAACCTGTGACATACGGATTAACAGTCCGCCGTTCTACCGACTGAACTATGGAGGAACACTTAACAAGCGAAATATTAACGATCTATTATCACAAAGTCAATTAGTAAAACATTAAATGCAATCAATTGCTCACCTTGTAAACAAATTTAAAGTAACTATGCTAAAATAGCGATTAACTAACATAACAGGTAAAATCAATTGATGAAAAAAAATATTTGTGTTTTTTGTGGTGCAAGTGAGGGCAGTCGTCCAAAATATCGCGAGCAAGCCGAACAATTGGGTAAAATCTTAGCTCAGCAAAATAGGCGTTTGATTTATGGCGGTGGTAATAAGGGATTAATGGGCATTATTGCTAATGCGACACTAGCGCATGGTGGCGAGGTGATTGGTATTATTCCTGAACGCTTAGTCAAAGCCGAAACTGCACACCACGGTATTACTCGTTTAGAGGTGGTAGATAATATGCATCAACGTAAGGCAAGACTATCCGAACTTGCTGATGGTTTTGTTGCAATGCCTGGTGGAACAGGTACGCTAGAAGAAGTTTTTGAAGTTTGGACGGGAATGCAAATCGGTTATCATGAAAAACCTGTTGCTTTATTTAATGCTGCTGAATTTTGGCAGCCTATGCTCAATTTTTTACAACATGCGGTGAATGAAGGGTTTGTTCGAGATAGTTTTTATAAAACATTAATTGTTGATAATGACCCTGAAAGTATGCTTCAAAAAATGGATAACTTTATTCCTAAAAATTTGCAACGTTGGGTTAAAAAGTAGTTTGAAGAATAAAAAAACGCCATCATTTGATGGCGTTTTTTTATATTATTAACATTAAGCAACAGTTCCAGCTTCTGATTCTGGTTGTTTAATAAATGCATAAGCTACACCAGCAAGAACAGAACCAACAACAATAGATAATAAGTAGCCTCCTACTGGTTTAACAACGCCCGGAATTGCTAAAGCAAATAACCCACCATGTGGCGTCATTAATTGAGAACCAAAGGCTAACGCCATACCACCAGTAATAGCACCACCAATAATACAACATGGAATAACACGTAATGGGTCACGCGCGGCAAATGGAATAGCTCCTTCTGATATAAAGCATAAGCCTAATACTAGTGAAGCTTTACCACTTTCTTGCTCAGCTTTAGCAAATTTTTTGTGTGCAATAAGTGTTGCAATCCCCATTGCTAAAGGAGGAACCATTCCGCCAGCCATAACAGCTGCCATTGGGGCATAAACTTGTGCTGAAATTAGACCTGTACCAAATGCGTATGCAACTTTATTAATTGGCCCACCCATATCGGTACACATCATACCACCTAAAATAGCACCCAATATAACAGCATTAGCAGTACCCATTGAATTCAACCATCCCTTTACAAAATCCATTAACCATGCAATAGGGGTACCAACAATAAATTGCATTACAAGACCTGTAATTAACGTTGCAAATAACGGTACGATTAAGATTGGTTTTAAAGCTTCTAACGTTTTTGGTAATGGTAAATATTTTGTTATTAGTAGCGCCAAATAACCCGCAAAATAACCAATAATAATCCCACCTAAAAAGCCGGCGCCAGTCGATACTGCCAGTAAACCACCAACAAGACCCGGAGCAAGGCCTGGTCTATCGGCAATAGAATAAGCAATATAACCTGAAAGCAGTGGTACCATAAGTGAGAAAGCTAGTTCTCCAATTTGAGCTAAATGTGATTCGCCAATTAATTTTTGCACGCCATCAACCATTTCAAAGGAACCAAAAGCAAATGAAAGTGCAATAATCAAACCACCTGCAACAACCATTGGTAACATATAAGATACACCAGTTAAAAGATGTTGATAAACACCTTTTTTCTCATTGTTTGATTTAGTTGTTGAAGCATTAGCGCTTGGTTGATACACGGTTGCTTCTTCAAATGCTTTATCAAATTCTTGCGCTGTTTTTTTCAGAGCTGGACCTGTTTTGGTGCGATAAAGTTTTTTACCTGCAAATTTGCTTAAATCAACGTCAATATCACAAGCAGCGATAACTACATCGGCCGAAGCAACTTCTTCTGGCGTAAGCTCATTACCAACACCAACCGAGCCACGAGTTTCAACTTTACACCACCAACCACGTTTTTTAGCTTCTTCTTCAATTGCTTCAGCCGCCATAAAGGTGTGAGCAACACCTGTTGGGCAAGCGGTAACAGCAACAATGCGTTTTACCCCTGTATCATTACTTGATGTTGGCGCAATATTATTGCTTGCTTGATAAACTACAGCTTTACTTTGTGCATCAGTTAAAACTTGTCTTGGATTAGCAAAAAGCGGGTTTAAATCCTCAACCACATAAACTTTTTTACCTGTCACAGCTTTATCGCTAATGACACCCGAGCCAACAGCAATAATAACATCTGCTGATGCGGCATTTTCAACTACATTTAAATTTAATGCATTTGCAGCTAAAGTTAATTCAGCTTTAGCTAAACGTCCATTAACTGGACCTGCATAACTACCTTCAGTAATATAAATATTCATGAATACTCCTTATCCAGCAATTATTTCGATTTTTTCTAACATATTATTTACAGCTTGACGATCAGAAATCCCCACACCAGCCTGCTCAACCGATAATGCAGCAACGCTTGATGCAAAAACTAAAGTGTCTTTTATTGATTGTTCAGTCATTAAACCATACATTAAACCTGCAACCATTGAATCACCAGCACCAACAGTACTAACGACCCGACATTTTGGCGGTTTTGCCAACCACGCTTCATGTTTAGTTACCCATAAAGCGCCTTTACTACCTAATGATATGATGACATTATCAACACCACCATTAACTAGATCCATAGCAGCTTTTTTTACATCGTTTAATGTAGGTAGCTGATGCCCTATCCACATTTCGAGTTCTTTATCGTTTGGTTTAATTAACCATGGCTTAGCTTTTAAACCAGCAACGAGTGCATCACGACTACTATCAAAAATAACTTTTGGACAAATGGCTTTGACTTGTTCCATCCAATGAGTGAATTTTTCAAGTGAAACACCGGCTGGTAGACTACCACTAATGGCAACCATATCTATATTTTTTAGCCATTCTAGCGAGCTGGTAACAAAATTTTGCCAGTCTTGTTCACTAATTGTGAAGCCTGAAAAGTTAAGATCGGTAACTTCGCTATTTTCTTCGGTCAATTTGACATTAATGCGTGTACGACCTTCGACAGTTTGAAACTTATCAACCACATTTAGTGATTTAAATAATAAATTAAAACCATCACGGTTTTCTTTACCTAAAAATCCACCAACGGTTAATTGAACGTCTAAATCTGATAAAACTTTAGCAACGTTAATACCTTTACCAGCTGCAAGTAAAGCATTGGTTTGGACTAAATTAACATCACCAAGTTCAACTTTAGGACAAAACCCCAAAAGGTCATAAGCTGGATTTAAGGTAATTGTTGCAATACGATAAGTCATTTAAGCACCCTCACCTAAACCACTTTCAATCGCTTTACCTATAGCATCAAGCGCTTGCTGCGCATCATCACCAATAGCAGTAAATTGTAATCGACTACCTTTTTTAGCACCTAATGCAACAATTTTCATTAAGCTAGTTGCACTTACTGGTTCCGCTTTACCATCTAAATTAGCAACTGTCACTTTGCTGTTAAATTCTTTAACGAGTTTAACTAAAACAGATGATGGGCGTGTATGTAAGCCGTTTTCGTTAGGAACAATAAACTCACAAGTAAGTACACCATTATTGGAGCTAACTTCTGATACAGAATTTTCTGTAGCAGTTTGTTGTTCAGCAACAAGTAGATTAATAAGTTTATCAGCATTGGCTGAGACTAGTTGGTCTAAATTTTGATTGAAAGCTAAAGAGGCAATATTGTTAACAACACCAGAAATAGAATCATCAACAGCAGATATGGTAATAAGTAATTTAACAGGGTTACCATTTTCATTCAAATTATTCGTTGTACGGCTAATGGCAATGGCATTTTTTACGTTACCTGTTTTACTATCATTTAACCAAACACCTTGACCAAGGTAATTAGGTTTGTTGTCTAGTACATCAGTAATAAAAGTTGTATTTACCGCGTTTTGCTGCTTTAAACGTGAGGCATTTAAAGCTTGTAGCATAGCTAAACTGTCGGCTGGAATATCAAGTAGCAATGATGATGAATCAACAACAATTTGGTTATCTTCAGTACTTGTTTTACCCGTTAAAATGGCAATGGCTTCGTCGGCGGTTTGAATTTTTTTAATTCGTTCCTCTACTCCATCGGCACCAAGTACATGAGTTAATTGTCGAAGCAATTCTAAATGTTCGTCAGAACTTGCTGCAATACCAATAGCAAGATAAGCCTTTTCACTATCATCCCCCCACTCAACACCATTCGGAAAACAAAATACTTGCACTCCAGTTTTTTTGACTAGATGTCGAGTTTTGGTTGTACCATGAGGAATGGCAAGACCTATACCCAGATAGGTTGCCGCTTGTGATTCTCGTTCAAGCATTCCGTCAACATAACCTTGTTCAACAAATCCCGCACTAGTTAAGGCTGCAGCAATTTTTTTTATCGCTTCAGTTTTATTAGCGGCTTGTTCATTTAAATGAATGTTTTCTGTAACTAAATGAAACATATAATAAATACCTCAGGGTTGAATGTATGTCGATTAAAAAATTTACACAAAAGTAAATCTTTTAATCAACCTCTATTGAATCGTTTCAGCAATAATGAATAGATTAACATGAATAATCCAATAAATTATGGCTATCAATAACCTATTTGTGATCTAGATCTTGTTTTTATTTAAACCGTCAAAATGATAATAAAAATTTTGCTTATCAATTTATTATCGTCCTAAGCTACCGCGATAGATCAATCGTCTTGGGATAATTGTTGTGCCAGATTGATAATTCTGATTATCCATATAGTCTAAAAAAAGTTTTATTGTGACGTTAGCAACTTCTTTATGATCTTGTGAAAGTGATATGACTTTACATGGTAAAAAGTCTAACAACTCGTTATCACCAAAAGTCGCAATGGTTAAGCTTTCAGGTAAATGACCAAATTTTCTTAAAATTGCATCGATCGTTCCTTGTAATAACGAAAAGGAAGTGGTGAAAATACCATTAGGCATTTCATTGTGTTCTAACCATTGACTAAAAGCTAAATCTGCATCGTGACGACTATAATTATTTGCATATAAAAAATCAACTTTATTGCAACGATTAAGTTTGATATCGTTAAAACCATCTAGACGGAGTTGGCTAACCGATAAGCTAGGTAAAGCCCCAATATAAACAACAGAGCCTTCTACAAAATTATTGAATGCTTGAGCCAATAATGTTGAGTCTTGTTTATCTGCACCAACGATGTTTCTAAATTTTGTTGTAGATAATGTTCTATCAAGTGCAAATAGTGGGATTTTTTCGTTTCGCCAATCATCATAAAAAAGATAGTCTTGGGCAGAAACAAATGACGATGAAACCAATAATGCATCGACGCGACGTTGTTGTAGATGTTTAACGCACTCTTTTTCGATTTGTGGATTATCTTCTGAACATGCAAGTAATAATTGATACCCTTCTTTTCTTACCAATTGTTCTAAATAATTAGCAATACGGGTATAACTGTTATTTTCTAAATCAGGAATAATAATACCAATAGTGCGGGTTTTACCTGCTCTAAGTCCAGCTGCAACTGCGTTAGGTTGGTAATTGTACTCTTTTACCACCGACATGACTTTTTCGATTGTTTTATCACTAACGCGGTATTTTTTGGCTTTTCCATTAATCACATAGCTCGCCGTGGTTCTTGATACACCAGCCAAAAGTGCGATTTGTTCTAATTTCATAACACAATCTCAACTAAAATACTGTTATTTAACCTGAATCAAAACCATTTGTAAATCTGATTCTAATGTCTAGTCAATAAGTTAGCTATATTTTCATATTATAAAAAATTTAAGATAAAGATGGCTACTCTAAAAAAATAGTACTTAGCCAAAATCTAAATACTATCAATAATAATAAATGCATTAATCATTAGTAATAGATAGCAATATTTTGACCACTAATATTTTCAATCTTGACAGCTGTATCAAAGATATCTTCCAAAATAGCCTCATTCATGATCTGTTGTGGAGTACCTTGATATACCAGTTCACCATTTTTCATGGCTAAAATATAGTCTGAATATACAGATGCAAAGTTGATGTCATGAATAACAATCATAATTGTTTTATTTAGCTCATCGGCAGCTCGGCGTAATTGTTTCATCATGGCGACAGCATGCTTCATATCGAGATTATTGAGCGGTTCGTCAAGTAATACATATTCCGTATCTTGACATAACACCATAGCAACATAAGCACGTTGCCTTTGACCACCAGAAAGCTCATCTAAAAAACGATCTTTATATTGCGTAAGATCTAAAAACTCAAGAGCTCGGTGGATATGCTCGTAATCGTCAGCCGTTAAGCGCCCTTTGCTATAAGGATAACGCCCAAATCCGACTAATTCAAAAACAGTTAATCGGCTAGTAAAACGATTTTCTTGTCTTAATACAGATAAATAGGTTGCTAGCTTATCGCTTGGTGTGCTTACAACATCCATGTTTTGAATTTTTACTCGCCCTTCATCAGCAAATAATAGTCGACTTATAATCGATAATAATGTCGATTTACCAGCCCCATTTGGACCAATAATAGCAGTAATACCACCTTTTGAAATTGTCGCATTGACGTTTTTTAATACCGGTATTGTTTGATAGTTTTTACTAATATTATCAATTTCTATCACATCGGAACCTTTTTCAATAATAAGAAGATAAACAATGAACCACCTATAAATTCAATCACAATCGATAATGCACCAATCATATTTAGCACCCGTTCTAAGAACATTTGCCCGCCAACAAGAAATATCACCCCCAATAAAAAAGCAGTGGGAAGTAAAAAACGATGCTGGCTTGATCCACTAACACTATAAGCTAAATTAGCAATTAAAAGCCCTAAGAAAGTAAATGGTCCGACTAATGCTGTTGATATGGAAACCAAAACAGACACAAGCAATAAAATAACGGTGACACTTTTTTGGTAATCAATGCCTAGATTTATAGCATTATCACGTCCTAATGCCAGAACATCAAATTGATATCGCATTCGCCATAAAAACAAACCAATGATACAGGCAATAATTAATGAAAAGATAATCAACATCGGTTCGGCACGGGTAAAGGTAGCAAAAATTCGGCTTTGTAATATTGCAAACTCGGAAGGCGTCATTAGACGCTGTAATAGGTTAGAAAAGCTACGGAATAATGTTCCCAAAATAATACCGATTAATAATACTAAATGTAAATTTTGCTTGAGCTTAGTAAACAAACCCCGATATAAAAATAGTGAAAATAAAATTAATAAAAGTGATTCAAATATAAATCGACCAATAACACCAATATAGGGAATACCTTGTGCATCAAGACAGAAGATCACAACAGTTTGAATAAGTACAAACAGTGATTCAAATCCCATGATAGAAGGTGTTAATATCCGATTGTTAGTAACGGTTTGGAAAAGTAATGTTGATGTTGCTGCCGAAAAGGCAACTAAAATCATTGTTAGTATAATCCAAGTTCGATGCTTCAAAATGTAGTTAATATTTCCTTTAAGACCAATTGCCATAAAACAAACGACACACATTGATGCAATAACAAACAATAAAAAGACCCTTTTATGACTTGAAATATGACGGTTTTGATTAATTAACATAGCGTTTTCGACTCAACAATATTAAAAAAATAATAGCGCCAATTACGCCAAGAATAACACTCACTGGGATTTCAAAAGGATAGCGAATTATCCGCCCAATAATATCGCAAATCAAAACCAACCCACTGCCAAATAAACAAACCCATGGAATGGTTTTACGAATATTGTCACCAAATAATAAGCTGACAATATTGGGGACAATTAATCCAAGAAAGGGTAAAACGCCAACAACCACAACAACAATACCACCAATCAATGCAATGACAATAAGTCCAGTCAACATAACACGACGATAATTAAGTCCAACATTGATCGAAAAATCACGACCTAACCCAACAACAGTGAATTGATCTGCACTCCAACAAGCAAGTAATGTTAATCCGCCAACTAACCATAATAATTCGTAACGGCCTTGCAAAATAGCAGAAAAATCACCAGACTCCCAACCTGCTAGTGATTGTAACAAATCAAAATACATGGCAAAAAATGTAGTCGCTGCACTAATAATCGCGCCCAACATAACGCCAATAAGAGGTACCATCAGTACCGATTTAAAAATGATTTTACGAGAAATTGCCATAAAGACCATCGTGCCAACCATTGCAAATAAGCTTGCAACAGTCATTTTAGTCATAACACTTGCACCAGGAGCTAACACCATCATGATTAATAAACCAAGACTGGCCGATTGCGTTGTGCCAACTAACGAGGGTTCAACAAATCGATTTTGAGTCAACAGTTGCATAATTAAGCCAGCAACACTCATTGCGCTACCAGCTAACAATAAAGCAACCGTTCTTGGCACTCGACTAACAAAGAAAATCTCACGCATGTTGCTATCAGACCATAGTTCTAATAGCGTCACGTTTCCGGCACCAATAAATAAACTTATTGCAGTCATGATCAATAAAATGAAAATGCCTGCAATAAAATAAAATGATTTAATCATGCTTTACATTAATGTGCAGGCTCAGCTTGCAAAGCTACGCTAATTTGTTCCATCAAATTGCTATAAGTTTGAATACCACCAGAAATATAGATCGACGTTGAATCTAAGTAAACAATATGGTTATGTTGCCATGCTGAGGTTTTTTGAATTAATTCGTTATTCAATACTTGCTGTGCTGATTGTGCTTCTTTGTTACCAATTGCATTATCTCTATCTAAAACAAATAACCACTCAGGGTTAACACTTAAGATAAATTCCGAAGTAACAGCATTACCATGGCGCCCAGCTTCTTGGAAAGTTGTAGCGGGTTTGAATCCTAACACATCAAATACAAAACCAAAACGAGATTTCGCACTATAAGCAGACATTTTGCCACCATTAACCATAATAACTAATGCTGTTCCTGCTGTACTTGTTTTAGGTTTTAGCTGTTCTATTCTTTGATTAAAATCAGCTAATAATTTATTTGCTTCATTTTGTTTATGAAAAATCTCGCCCAATTGTTGTGTTCTTTGCGTTATGCTTCCTAAAAAGTCATTGTAATCAATATCTAATGAAATCGTTGGCGCAATATCATTTAATTTTTTATAAGCATCATTAGCACGACCACCAGCAATAATGATATCAGGCTGAATAGAACTTAATACCTCGTAATTTGGTTCAAATAAAGTCCCTACATTGGTGTAATCTTTACTGCCGTATTTAGATAAGAAAGTGGGATAATGTACATCTGATTGAGGTACTGCCGTCACAGGAATATTCAATGCGTCCATAATATCAAGCGTTGCAGTGTTAAAAACAACAACTTTTTTAGGGTTGTCTGGAACTTCTGTTTTACCTTGAGAATGTTCAATGGTCACCGTTTTTACCGGCGATTGCTGTTCTTCTTTATTATCACATCCCACTAAAACAAATAATACAGTAAGTAGTATGATGGACTTCGTTTTAATATATGAATACATTATAACTCCTAATTATCGGCCTGATTAAAAATCTATGAAAAGATAATTATAATAATTATCATTTACATTCCGATTGTAACGAAAAAAGGCATAAGGTTCAATGAACTTTAAAGATTAAAAAACACAATATGTAACAAAAGACAAGATAAATAGAAGTAAACAATAATCACAGGACTGAAAAGCTACCGATTTATTCGGTAGCATAAAAAATATTGATATTTAAAAATTTTGATTTGAATCAACAGATAAATCTTTAAGTTTTCGAGTTAACGTATTGCGTCCCCACCCTAATAGATGAGCGGCATCCTGTTTATGACCTCTAGTAAAATTGAGGGCACTTTTTAATAAGATACATTCAACATCATGTATCGCTTCAGTCAAAATGCCTGTTTTCCCACTCATAAGGGCTTGTTTTGCCCATTGTTCAAATAATAGTTTCCAATCGGCTTGTTGTTGTGGCAATAGGGTAGTAGACAATGCTGAATATTCATCATTTGTCACAACCGTTTTAGTTGTTGATGACAGCAACAATTCTGGTGGTAAATCTTGAACAAGAACCTCTTTACTAGAAGACATTACAGTGATCCATCGACAGGTGTTTTCAAGTTGGCGAACATTACCAGGCCAGTTAAATCGACATAAAACATCTAATGCTTCGGGTCTTAATATTTTACTTTCTACACCAAGTTCTTTTGCTGTAGTATACAAAAAGTGCTCGGCAAGTTTTGGAATATCTTGCGACCTATCCCGTAAAGGTGGAAGTAATATACGAATAACATTCAAACGGTGAAATAAGTCTTCTCTAAATTTACCTTCTCTGACTCTTGCTTCTAAATCTTGATGTGTAGCAGCAATAATTCGCACGTCAACTTTAATGGGTGCATACCCCCCAATACGATAAAATTGCCCATCAGCTAAAACTCTGAGTAATCGAGTTTGAACATCAAGTGGCATATCACCAATTTCGTCCAAAAACAAAGTGCCACCATTAGCTTGTTCAAACCGTCCATGCCTAATTTGAGCTGCACCAGTAAAAGCGCCTTTTTCATGCCCAAACAGTTCAGATTCAATTAGGTCTTTAGGAATTGCGGCCATATTTAACGCAATAAAAGGGGATTGTGAACGTGGACTGTGGGTATGTAGAGCTTTAGCAACTAACTCTTTACCTGTGCCTGATTCGCCATTGATCAGTACACTAATTGATGATTTAGATAATCGCCCAATAATACGAAATACCTCTTGCATTGAAGGGGCTTCGCCAATGATTCCTGTTGATGCTTTTGTACTTGTATTATTGTTAGTTTTATTAGTTTGAGTTTGAGAAATCGCCCTTTCAACCAGTTGTATAACTTCATCCACATCAAAAGGTTTTGGAATATAATCATAAGCACCTTTTTGATAAGCATTCACTGCTGCATCAAGATCCGAATGCGCAGTCATAATAATAACAGGTAAATGAGGCAATTTTTCTTTAACATAATGAAGTAATGTTAAACCATCAAGCCCCGGCATTTTAATATCCGAAATTAACACCACTGGTTTTTCAACATAAGTGTCCAAAGCCTCCATAACCTCTTGCCCTGTTGAAAAACAGACACAATTAAAATTGGCATGTGTTAGTGCTTTTTCTAATACCCAGCGAATGGAGCTATCATCATCAACAATCCAAACATTCATTTTAATTTACCTCACTGCTTAATTGGCAAATAGACAGAAAACATTGTATGCCCTGGCCAACTATTAAATTCAATTTTACCACGATGTTGATCAACAATATTATGTGCAATAGAAAGCCCAATACCTGTACCACCTTCATAACCACTCACCATAGGATAAAATAAGGTATCTTGAATATGAACAGGCACACCCGGACCCGTATCTTCAATATCGATACGAGCACATAAGCGGTAACGTTGTCCGTGTAAAGTAACCTGAAAAGCCGTTCTTGTCCTAATAGTAATTGTGCCAGAATTAGAACCAATAGCCTGTAAAGCATTACGAACAATATTTAGAATCACTTGCTCTATTTGTTCAGAGTCATGAATAAAATCTGGTAAGCTTGGGTCATAATCACGAAAAATCTCAATATTGATTGGCTTTTCTAAACACAGTAAAGCATAGATTCGCTCTATTGCTTGATGGATACTTTGCTCTTTTTGTTGTAATCGTTGTTGTGGTCCTAATAATCTATCTACAAGATTTCGTAACCTGTCTGCCTGTTCAATAATGATTTTTGTATAATCTTGTAATTCATTTTTAGGTAATTCACGTGATAATAACTGAGCAGCACCTCTTAATCCTCCTAATGGATTTTTAATTTCATGAGCAAGTCCTCTAACTAATTCACGAGCCGCATTTTGCTGAGCTTGTTGCAGTTGTTCTTGACTAAGGCGTTTATGATTATTTAATGGAACCATCTCAATTAAAATACGACCATTACCCAATAGCTGAGCGGTCAACGATAAAATATGCAGTTCATTATTAATAACTAAATTAACTTCATTATCGGTAAAACCTTGATTTTGTTCTAATGCACCAAGCATTAAATTAATATCTAATGAAAAATAACTTAATAAATCTGGAAAATAACTTTCTAGTATTTTTTTGTTACTTTGCGCTAATAACTGTTGTGCTGCAGTATTGACGTAAAGAATATTGAGTTTTTTATCAAGTAGTAAAATACTTGTAATCATTGAATCGAGAACAAGATTAGCATCAGATTCATTAGCAAATGTCATCGTCGGTTTTCCGTCCTGATTTAGGAACCACCGCATGCTAGCGGTGGTTTAGTGATTTAAATTATTTTAAAAATAACTTATAAGCTATAGTACATTTCAAACTCAACTGGGTGTGGAGTCATACGTACACGATCAACATCTTGACGTTTTAAATCGATATAAGCATCAATAGTGTCGTTAGTAAATACGTTACCACGAGTTAAGAATTCGCGATCCGCATCTAGTGCGCTGAGAGCTTCCTCTAGTGAACCTGCAACTTGTGGGATTAATTTAGATTCTTCTGGTGGTAAGTCATATAAGTTTTTATCCATAGCATCGCCAGGATGAATTTTATTGATGATACCATCTAAACCAGCCATTAACTGTGCAGCAAAAGATAAATATGGATTACCAGCTGGATCTGGGAAACGAACTTCAATACGACGAGCTTTAGTGCTAGTTACAACAGGAATACGAATTGATGCAGAACGGTTACGCGCAGAATAAGCAAGCATAACTGGCGCTTCATAGCCTGGTACTAAACGTTTATAAGAGTTAGTCGCAGGGTTAGTAAATGCATTAATTGCTTTAGCGTGTTTAATAATACCGCCAATATAGAATAATGCCATTTCAGAAAGACCTGCATATTTATCGCCAGCAAATAAATTAACACCATCTTTCGCTAATGATTGGTGACAGTGCATACCTGAACCATTGTCACCAAACATTGGTTTTGGCATAAATGTTGCTGTTTTACCATAAGCGTGTGCAACATTTTGTACTACATATTTATAGATTTGTACTTCATCAGCTTTTTTGGTTAACGTATTAAAACGACATGCAATTTCGTTTTGACCCGCGGTTGCCACTTCATGGTGATGAGCTTCAACCACTAAACCAAGTTGTTCCATAATTAAACACATTTCAGAACGAATATCTTGTGATGAATCAACCGGAGGAAGTGGAAAATAACCACCTTTCACACCAGGGCGATGACCTTTATTGCCTTCTTCATATTTAGTACCAGAATTCCAAGCAGCTTCGATATCATCAATATGCACAAAGCTACCTGACATTGGCGAACCAAAACGAATATCATCAAATAAAAAGAATTCTGGTTCAGGCCCAAAAATAACGGTATCAGCAATACCTGATGATTTTAAAAACTCTTCAGCTCGTTTAGCAATTGAACGTGGGTCACGATCATACCCTTGCAACGTTGCTGGTTCTAATACATCACAACGTAGATTTAATGTTGCATCTTCAAAAAATGGATCAATTACCGCCGTTGAGGCATCAGGCATTAATACCATATCTGATTCATTAATTCCTTTCCAACCAGCAATTGATGATCCATCAAACATTTTGCCTTCTTCAAAAAAATCATCATCAATTTGATTAACAGGGATAGTTACGTGTTGTTCTTTACCTTTAGTATCAGTAAAACGTAAATCAACAAATTTTACATCATTTTCTTTAATCAATTTTAAAACTTTTTGTGTAGACATGTAGCTTCTCCATTAAGGACAAATAATAATTGTTCAGTTTAAAAGGCGTTCTTGCCGAGTTATTAGATTATATGCAAATATGATGCCAATTTTTTAACTCTATTTTTTAGTAGCTTTATAAGCAGCTATAGTAACATAAATATTACAATTGCACTAAAATAAAGCAACAAACACCAAAATAACGCACCAAAATAGTCACATAAAAATTAAAACCAATTTTTATGTCCTATATATCTTCTCGTAGTGCTTTAATGCTCAAATAAAAAGTTATTTTATTCCAGTCATACTCGATCGTTTCTTCTGAACTAAATACCACACTATACAGCATATGATCTTTAGGATTTACGAATGATGTAGAGGGATAACCATCCGTACCCCAATAACAGCAAATTAATTTCAGTTCACTTATTCCCATGGTGTTAGCTAAATACTGATGTGCTTGTTTAGCATATTTACCTTCAATTTTATAAATGACTTCAAGCGGTTTTCCTTGTCCTTTGTCATTTTTTATACAATCATTATATTTAAAGAAATCGGGTGCATCTGCATCAAACTCACGCAAAAAATCACGACAAGTTAAATCAGGATCATAGTAATAGTGAGGAAAATATTCAGGATGTTTGATTTTTACGTTACGAAGTTTTGTTTTCTTTAACTCAGAAATTTGTTCATTAAATTGGATTAATACATTTGGATTATTAGGAAATAAAGTTGCAAATAAGTCTGACTTTTGTTTTGCAGAAACATAATGGCTATTTGAAACAATATCAACAAACATTAAATTCCACAATTTTTCTTGTTGACTAATATAATGTGCAGCATTCACCTCACTCATCATCAAATCATGATTAAATTGATTGGAATCTCGATAAACATCATAATAAAGATCAACCGCTTTATGTAGATCTTGCTCGGTACCATATCCATTTAGAATTAACCAAGCAAGGGAACGCTGAACATAAACTTTCTTGGGAAAATAAAGTTCAGTTTTCTTCATCAATTTCACATAATCACTATAAACCTTATGATAATCACCATTTTCTATATAACGATGTAAATCACTTAAGTTCTGCTCTATATAAGGATAAGAATTATCTATATCAATTTGCTGATTGATATAATCAGAATTGTCATCAGACCAAACAGGGAAAATTGAACAACAAAATAAACAAAACATGAAAATAAACTTTCGAATATGCATTTATTTTTTCCTTAAAATTTAATAATCCCTATTTTTATAGAATAAGATTTCTCTTTTGGTACTGTATTTCAGTACATAATATAGTTATAATCAATACTTATATTTAAAAAATTAGGTAATCATACAAGTATGGAATTTATTACACTCGAAATTATACCTTTTGTAAAAAACCATCTTTTACTTTCATTAGGTTGGATAGTTTTATTTATTGCAATCATTGTATTAACCATTAAAGGAAAACTATCTAAAGTTAAAATTATTAATAATGCACAAGCTATCCAGATGATTAATAAGCAAGATGCCGTTATTATTGATATTCGTTCTGCGGATAGTTTTAAAAAAGGACATATCACAGATTCTCACAATGTTTTACCTATCGACATTAAAAATGCGAGTGCAAAAACAATTGAAAAATTTAAAGAGAAAATTGTTATTTTGATCGATGAGAATGGGTTATCATCAGCAGGTATAGGTGAAATACTTGTTAAACAAGGTTTTTTATATGTTCATACCTTAAAAGATGGCATTGCAGGATGGAACGGCGAAAATTTACCATTAGTTAGAAAATAATTTTATAAAAATAAGGTTTTATTATGACAGAACAAAACAATACACAACAACCCGAAACACAATTTGCTATTCAACGCATTTATACTAAAGATGTTTCATTTGAAACTAACAATGTTCCTGAAATTTTTACCAAGCAATGGCAACCGGAATTAAATATTGAGTTAAACTCATCTTCACAAACATTAAGTGAAAATGTGTACGAAGTTGCGCTACGTGTCACTTTAACGGCAAAACAACAAGATGAGGTAGTATATATTTGTGAAGTAACTCAAGCAGGTATTTTTTCACTTATCGGATTTGACGACGGCCAAATTCAACATTGTGTTGGCGCTTACTGCCCAAATATTTTGTTCCCTTACGCACGTGAAGTTATTTCCAGTTTAGTTAACAAAGGAACATTCCCTCAAGTAAATTTAGAACCAGTAAATTTTGAAGCTTTATTCATTAATTATCTTCAACAACAGCAACAACAAGCGGAATCGACCGAAACATTACAATAATAATGTTTTAGTTAATTAACGATAAGTTTATTGGAATATTATGAAAAAAAATGCTGCAGTTACAGTAATTGGCGCAGGCTCCTACGGGACTTCTTTAGCTATTTTACTAGCACGAAATGGTCATTCCACTCTATTATGGGGACATAACCCAAATAAAATGACCATTTTGCAGCATGATAGGCAAAATAAACAATTTTTACCCGATATTCCTTTTCCAGATTTATTACAAATTGAAAGTGATTTAAAAACAGCAGTTTCAGCTGCACCTATTTTACTCATAGTGGTACCAAGCCACGCTTTTGCAAGCACACTAACGCAAATCAAACCTTTTTTGCGCAAAGAGACTAAAATAGTTTGGGCAACAAAAGGACTAGAAGTTGATACAGGTCGATTATTACAAGATGTCGCAAGAGAGATTTTAGGTAATCAAATTTCATTAGCAGTTATTTCAGGCCCAACATTTGCCAAAGAAGTAGCATCCGGCCTACCTACAGCAGTAACTGTCGCATCGACTGATGATCAGTTTTTAGCTCAACTACAACATTTATTTCATTGCAGTAAAAGCTTTCGTGTTTATAGCAGCAAAGATTTTATTGGTGTGCAACTTGGTGGTGCAATTAAAAATGTTATCGCTATTGGCGCAGGATTATCTGATGGTCTTGGTTTTGGAGCTAATGCTAGAACAGCGTTAATTACCCGTGGACTTGCCGAAATGATGCGATTAGGTGAAGTATTGGGCGCAGATCCTGCAACCTTTATGGGAATGGCAGGACTTGGTGATCTTGTTTTAACTTGCACAGATAATCAATCCCGTAATCGTCGTTTTGGAATTTTACTTGGTCAAAATAAATCAATTCAAGAAGCCCAAGATGCCATTGCGCAAGTTGTTGAGGGGCGTAATAATACCAAAGAAGTCTGGTTACTAGCCCAAAAATACCATGTTGATATGCCAATAACCGAACAAATTTATCAAGTTCTTTATGAAAATAAAGAACCCAAACAAGCTGCAATGGCATTACTTGGACGGTCACAAAAAGAAGAGCTAAAAAGCTAGTTTTTATACTCAAATATCTACCTAAAACTTTTTTAATAAAAACTACTTTTCAATACCGACTTTTTTAATTAGATCAATAATATCATGTTTTAACAAACACACGCTTTTTGATATCTAACATTAAAGGTTAGGCACGCATAAACAAAAAATTGGTAATTTTTTTAGTTTTTTATATTTAATATCCATTTTTTAAATCAATAATCATTGCAAATAAAACTTTAACAACTTGTTTTATATAACAAAAATCACATTTCTTGTATATTTTCTATATTTTCACTATTATTACAGAGTGTAATTTTGCACGATACTTGAGAAATCAGATGTTATTTAAAATATTAAAATTTTTCTTAAAGATCTTATTCCATGTAAAAATTCATGGTAATTTTGAAAACTTAAAACAAGATAGACTTCTTATTACTCCTAATCATGTATCTTTCCTTGATGGTATTCTAATCGGTGTATTTTTACCTGTAAGACCCGTTTTTGCTATTTATTCGGGTTATATTAATCACTGGTTAGTCCGCTTAGCAAAGCGTTATGTTGATTTTGTGCCAATGGATCCTCTCAGTCCAATGGCAATTAAGCGATTAGTTAGAGAAATTGAAAAAGGTCGCCCTATAGTGATATTTCCTGAAGGAAGAATTACTATAACAGGTTCTTTAATGAAAATTTATGATGGCGCTGCTTTTGTTGCAGCACGTTCTCAAGCAACCATCGTACCAGTTTGGATAGAAGGAGCAGAATTTACTCTGACCAGCCGTTTAAAAGGATTGTTTAAACGTCGCTTATTTCCAAAAGTAACCATTCATGTACTTGAACCGACATCAATTGCAATGCCTGATGCACCTAAGGCTAGTGAACGACGTTATATTGCAGGTGAAAAACTTCATCAAATTATGATGAATGCTCGTATGGCAAGTCGTCCCAAATTAACACTTTTTGAAGCATTATTAGAAGCACAAGTTCGCTATGGCGTTAGATCAAGAATGGTGCAAGATCCAACAACACATGAAGCTTCTTATCGTAATCTACTCAAACAAATTATTGGCGTTAGTTGCATTATTGCCAAAATAACCAAAGACAAAGAGCGAGTGGGTGTTTTGTTACCAAATGCAACCATTACTGTTGCAACTATTTTTGGTTTATCAGTAAGAAATCGAATTCCAGCAATGCTTAACTATACCGCTGGAACAAAAGGTTTGAACTGTGCTATTACGGCTGCCGAAATTAAAACTATTATTACTTCACGCAAATTTATTAGAAAAGGTAAACTTGATTATCTACTTGAAGAAATCAAAGATGTTAAGTGGTGTTTTCTTGAAGATCTACGTCATAATTTAACCGTTACAGATAAACTTTATATCGCAATTCATCAGTATATTCCTCGATTAGTTAAATGCTCTCAGTCAAGTGATGATGAAGCACTAATACTATTCACCTCTGGTTCAGAGGGAAATCCAAAAGGTGTTGTCCATAGCCATGGAAGCCTACTTGCTAATGTTGAACAAATTCGGACTGTTATAGATCCAACCCCCGCAGATCGCTTCATGTCGGCTTTACCGCTATTCCATGCCTTTGGTATTACCGCAGGGTTATTTTTACCACTATTTTCAGGTAGCCGTACATTTTTATATCCAAATCCATTACATTACCGTATGGTCCCTGAAATTATTTATGACCAAAACTGTACGGTCTTATTTGGTACTCCAACTTTCTTGGCAAACTATGCCCGTTATGCGCATCCATATGATTTTATGCGTTTACGCTATGTTGTTGCAGGTGCTGAAAAGCTATCAGACGCAGTACGAGAACAATGGAAAGATAAATATGGTATTCGTATTTTGGAAGGTTATGGTGTTACCGAATGTGCACCTGTTGTAGCACTTAATGTTCCCATGGCATTTAAAGCGGGTACTGTAGGGCGATTATTGCCGGGCATGACATCAAGATTAATTCACATTCCAGGTATTAGTGATGGCGGTGAATTACAAGTCAAAGGACCTAATGTTATGAAAGGTTATTTACGTGTTGAAAACCCAGGCAAACTTGAAGAACCTGTCGCTATCGATGAACATGGGGAGTCCGAAAAAGGTTGGTATGATACTGGTGATATCGTTGCTATCGATAGAGAAGGATTTGTAACGATCAAAGGACGCCTGAAACGATTTGCCAAAATTGCAGGCGAAATGGTTTCATTAGAAAGTGTTGAAACCTTAGCAAAAAAAATCGACTCAGATGCAATGCATGGAGCAACAGTTAAAGCTGATGTAGCTAAAGGTGAAGCGATTGTCTTATTTACGACTTCTGAAAAATTAAATCGAGAACAACTTAACCTAGCCGCTCAAGAATTAGGTATCCCTGCATTAGCTGTTCCTCGTGATATTCGTGTGGTTAAAGCATTACCATTACTAGGTACAGGTAAAATCGACTTTATTACCCTACGAAAAATGGCTGATGAATAAACAAAGAGATGTCATATGAAACAGCATTCACTATTAAGCAAAGGCATGGTCTCGACCATGCTAGCGCAGTTTTTTTCAGCATTTGCCGATAACGCAATTTTTTTTGCCATCTTAGCTTTCATTAAAAATTTGCATTATCCAACCTGGAGCCAATCGGTATTACAGATTAGTTTTGTCGCACCGTTTATCATACTTTCACCTTTTGTGGGTCAATTTGCTGACAGTATGTCAAAAGGCAAAGCAATGATGATTTCAAATAGTATCAAATTATTAGGTGCAGGTTGTATTTGTTTAAATATAAGTCCTTTTGTTAGTTACTTTTTAGTTGGCATAGGAGCTGCTGCTTATTCTCCTGCTAAATACGGAATTTTAGGTGAACTCACTACAGGCAATAATTTAGTTAAAGCAAATGGATTAATTGAAGCATCTACCATTGCGGCAATTTTGCTTGGTTCGCTAGCTGGTGGTCATATAGCTGACTTTAATATAAATGCATCCTTACTTACTTGTATATTAATGTATGGACTAGCGGTTATTGCTAATTTTTTCATTCCTAAGTTACCTGCTGCACGGCAAAATATTTCATGGCAATTTATCGATATGGTAAACGATTTTACTAATACAGTAGAAATCATATGCAACAATAAACGTGTTTTATTTACACTATTAGGTACCAGTTTGTTTTGGGGAGCAGGTATTACTTTACGTTTTCTATTAATTAGTTGGGTTCCTGCTATTTTAGATATTCATGACAACGCTACACCAACAAACCTTAACGCGATAGTTGCTATCGGAATTGTAATTGGTGCAGGGCTAGCAAGTACATTTATTTCAATTAACAACACATTACGTTGTATTCCGGCAGGAATAATGATGGGAATAGCTGTAATCGCCTTTACATTACAAGGCCATATCATTTCATCTTATATATTACTTATTGTTATTGGTGCATTAGGCGGTTTCTTTTTAGTGCCATTAAATGCATTTATTCAAAAAATAGGCAAAGAATTGGTTGGTGCCGGCAGTGTTATTTCCGTGCAAAATTTGAGTGAATATACTGCAATGATGGTAATGTTAGGGATTTATACGTTAGCAGTTGCGTTAAAATTATCAGTAATTACTATAGGCGTTGGCTTTGGTAGTTTATTTGCTATAGTGATATTTTTGTTATGGTTAGGACTAAAAAAGAATGCAAAAAATTAACCTATCAGGTATGTTAACCGAAAGTCGTAACCCAAATAGTGAAACAATAGATAACTGTTCCACGCTGGAAATACTACAAATAATCAACAATGAAGATAAACAAGTTGCACTTGCTGTTGAAAAAGAGCTAATAAACATAGCAAAAGCTGTCGATGCAATTAGCCAGAGCTTTTTAAATCAAGGACGATTAATCTATATTGGTGCAGGTACTTCTGGCCGGCTAGGTATTTTAGACGCAAGTGAATGCCCACCTACTTATGGCACACCGCCCGAACAAGTTATTGGCCTAATTGCAGGAGGAAACTCTGCTATTTTTAAAGCAGTTGAGAACGCCGAAGACAATTCTGAGTTGGCGATTAATGACCTAAAAAAAGTCAATTTTAACCCAAATGATATTTTAGTTGGCATTGCAGCTAGTGGGCGCACACCTTATGTAATAGGCGGTATGCAATATGCCAAATCAATCGGAGCAACTGTCGTCAGTTTATGCTGCAACCCTAAAGCCCCAATGATTAACATAGCAGATATAGCAATCACGCCTATTGTTGGTGCTGAGGTAATTACTGGCTCGTCAAGAATGAAAGCCGGTACAGCACAAAAACTGGTACTAAATATGCTAACTACAGCCAGCATGATTAAAATAGGTAAAGTGTACGGCAATCTCATGGTTGATGTCGAGGCGACCAACGCAAAACTCATTGAGCGACAAATATCAATCGTCATGCAATCCACCGATTGTAGTCGAGAAATGGCTATTCAAGCATTAAATCAATGCCAAAAGCATTGCAAAACTGCCATTTTAATGATTCTTTCTGGTCTAAATGCAGCACAAGCTAAACAAGTCCTTAATAAGAATAATGGCTTTATTCGTCGAGCATTATAGCGCTCACCAATCGTATTTTGATAAAAACAAAAGTATTTTTTACTATAATGTGATGAGTAAATATTTTTTAGCTTATTTTGTAGTGTAAAATAACTGAGTATTTTTATTTTATAGACTTTATATTATGTAATTAATATAAAAATTAGGAGGTAGTTATTATGGTTGGAATTATCCTAGCAACTCATGGGGAGTTTGCTGAAGGTATTCTACAATCAGGAACGATGATATTTGGAGAGCAAGAAAATGTTAAAGCTGTTACCTTGCATCCAAGTGATAGTCCGGAAAGTTTAAAAGAGCGAATGCTTGAAGCAATAGCTACATTTGATAATCAAGATGAAATACTTTTTTTAGTTGATTTATGGGGAGGCACACCATTTAATCAAGCCAACAATTTATGTGGAGAGCATAGTAACTGGGCTATTGTAGCTGGTTTAAATCTACCTATGTTAATTGAAGCCTATTCCTCTCGTTTTTCAATGGAAACAGCGAAAGAAATTGCTGCTGCAATTATTGAACCAAGTAAAGAAGGCGTTCGTACAACGGTCGAGACTCCAACAAGTAATACTCAATCAAGCAAACAATCATCGACTATTCCAGAAGGTACAGTACTTGGGGATGGCAAAATGAAAATTGTATTAGCTCGTATTGATTCCCGCTTATTGCATGGTCAAGTTGCTACTGCTTGGACTAAATCAACAACCCCTAATCGTATTATTGTCGTTTCTGACTCAGTATCCAAAGATAAGTTAAGAAAAAAACTCATTGAAGAAGCAGCACCTCCTGGTGTAAAAGCCAATGTTGTTCCTATCAAAAAAATTATTGAGGTATCTCGCGATCCACGTTTTGGAAATACAAAAGCTTTACTTTTATTTGAAACACCGCAAGATGTATTACGAACAATAGAAGGTGGTGTTGACATCAATGAGATTAATGTGGGATCGATGGCTCACTCTGTAGGCAAAGTTATGGTAAACAAAGTACTATCAATGAATGCTGAAGATGTCGAAACATTTGAAAAATTAAAAACAAAAAATATAAAATTTGATGTTCGTAAAGTACCTAACGATTCTAATAGCAATATGGACGAATTACTAAAAAAAGCGAAAGAAGAATTAGCGCAGCAAAAGAATTAATTTATTTAAGGGGTTATATTATGACATTATCAATTATTGCTATCATTTTGGTGATATTTATCGCTTTTTTAGCAGGAATGGAAGGTATTTTAGATCAGTTCCAATTCCATCAACCTTTAGTTGCTTGTTCATTAATTGGACTTGTAACAGGTAATTTAGAAGCAGGTGTTGTACTAGGCGGTTCGTTGCAAATGATTGCACTTGGTTGGGCTAATATTGGCGCAGCCGTTGCGCCCGATGCCGCACTAGCATCGGTTGCTTCGTCAATTATTTTAGTACTAGGTGGACAAGGTGTTGCTGGTGTATCGACAGCCATTGCTGTTGCCATTCCACTTGCAGTAGCCGGTTTATTCTTAACCATTATCGTGCGAACTATTGCTGTTCCGTTAGTTCATATGATGGACGCTGCTGCTGAAAATGCCAATATTAGAAAAATTGAATTATTACAAATTTTCGGTATCTGCCTGCAAGGCTTACGTATAGCTATTCCCGCAGCAGCTTTACTATTTATTCCTGCTGAAACGGTTAAAAGCGCTTTAGCTGCAATGCCTAAATGGTTAGAAATAGGAATGTCTATTGGGGGTGGTATGGTGGTTGCTGTTGGTTATGCAATGGTAATTAATATGATGGCAAACCGTGAGGTATGGCCATTTTTTATTATTGGTTTTGTGATTGCGGCTATATCGCAATTGACATTAATTGCAATTGGTGCTTTAGGCGTCGCATTAGCACTAATTTACCTCAGTCTTTCGGAACGTGGCAATTCATCAAATGGTGGTAGTAAAGGGGATCCACTTGATGATATTTTAAATGATTACTAAGGACTTGGAGAAAAAAATGACTGATAGAATTCAATTAAGCAAAAAAGATCGTTTAGCTGTTGTTTGGCGTTCAACTTTCCTTCAAGGTTCTTGGAACTATGAACGTATGCAAAATGGTGGTTGGGTTTACTCAATGATTCCTGCTATCAAAAAATTATATACTAGCAAAGAAGATCGTTCAGCAGCTCTTAAACGCCACTTAGAATTTTTTAATACACACCCTTATTTAGCATCACCAATACTTGGAGTAACACTTGCATTTGAAGAAGAACGCGCAAATGGAGCGGCTATTGATGACGTTACCATTCAAGGGGTAAAAATCGGTATGATGGGGCCACTTGCAGGTGTGGGCGATCCCGTATTCTGGTTTACATTGAGAATGATGCTTGGAGGACTTGGCGCATCACTCGCGCTTAGCGGCAATATTATGGGACCAATTTTATTCTTTTTACTCTGGAATATTATTCGTTGCTGTTTTATGTGGTATACCCAAGAATTTGGTTACCATACTGGCTCAAAAATTATTGATAATTTATCCGGTGGTTTACTACCTAAAATAACTAAAGGTGCCTCTATTTTGGGAATGTTGGTTGTAGCCGCTTTGGTACAAAGATGGGTGTCAATAAAATTCCAACCTGTTGTTGCAAAAGTAAAATTAAATAACGGTGCATTCATTGACTGGGACTCATTACCTACTGGTGGAGAAGGCATTCAAAAAGCATTAATGCAAATGCAAAATGGTTTATCACTTACCCAACAAAAAGTAACTACTTTACAAAATAACTTAGATCAATTAATACCAGGACTCGTTCCTTTACTATTGACCTTCTTTTGTATGTGGTTACTTCGTAAAAAAGTATCACCAATTTTAATTATCCTTGGATTATTTATTGTTGGTATAGTTGGGCATGTAATCGGCCTGTTATAAAATATAATGTTTTATAACATTTTCTAAAAAAGTACTATATTTTAATATATAGTACTTTTTATATATCACCATTTTATTATATCTTTCGATAAAACCATTATTTTTAACTCATTTAACGTTTAAAAATAATAGGTTAATTTATAAAACTACCAATTTATTTATGGATAATAATGGTTCAATCATTAAACACTAAATTAGACTTAACCACACAAGCAACAGCTTTCGTTGGTTTTACAGAATATGGCAATATTATGATTGGCGACAAAGCCTTTGAGTTCTACCACAAAAATGACCCTCGTAAATATATACAAATACCTTGGGACGAAGTAGACTACGTTGTCGCATCTGTGCTATTGGGTGGTAGATGGATTCCCCGCTATTCAATTCAAACCCAAAAAAATGGAACTTTCACCTTTGCATCTAAAGACCCGAAAAAAGTACTAAAAGCTATTAGAGTTTATGTTGACGGACAAAAAATGGTTCGCTCACTGGGTTTTTTTGATGTTTTAAAACGGGCTTTTTTTCGAAAAAATAAAAAGAAATAGCACCATCATTGCGATAACTCTCGATAAATAAAATAAAACGGACTATTTTTAGTGCTCTTTGTGGCACTAAAATTAAATAAATCATAATTATACTATTTTTTCTATTCTTTTTTGTAAGTTAGCTTAAACAAACAACATAGAATCACATCAACAACAATCAGCCATTGCACTTTTTACTAGAAAGAGTATAATTCTGGGGCTTTGATTTTGTCCATGTTGGGCAAAAAAAAGATTATTTTTTAACTTAAGAGGATGTTATGGTAACTATTCGTTTAGCTCGTGGCGGCTCTAAAAAGCGCCCTTTTTATCAAGTAGTTGTCACTGATAGCCGTAACCCACGTGATGGTCGTTTTATTGAGCGCGTTGGCTTTTTTAATCCAATTGCACAAGGTAAAGCAGAAGAATTACGTTTAGATCTTGATCGCGTAAATCACTGGGTTGGTTTAGGTGCAACTGTTTCTGATCGTGTTAACGCACTAATCAAACAAGCACAAAAAGCTGCTTAATAAAGTTATTAAGAGTCACTGTAATGATGAATACTGAGAACCTCATTGTTGTTGGCAAGCTTGGTTCAAGCTACGGAATTCGTGGGTGGATCAGAATTTTTTCGTTTACAGAAATTCCAGATAGTATTTTTGATTATACTCCTTGGTATATCCAGCGTGCTGGACAATGGCAAGAAATAATCGTAGAAAGCTTTAAACCGCATAATCAAGACATGATTGTGAAACTCAAAGGCATTGATGATCGAGATCAAGCTAATGCACTAACTAATGCTGAAGTATTTGTTGATGCAGAAAAATTACCCGCACTTAGCAATGGTGATTTTTATTGGAAAGATCTCATTGGTTGCCGAGTAAAAACAGTTAATGGTTATGATTTAGGGCTGGTGACTGATTTAATGGAAACCGGATCTAATGATGTATTGGTGGTAAAAGCAAATCTAAAAGATGCATTTGGAACAACAGAACGTTTGATTCCTTTTGTTGAAGATCAATTCATTAAACAAGTTGATTTAACAACAAAAACGGTTTTGGTCGATTGGGATCCCGCTTTTTAATTGGTAAGGTAACAATATGTGGATTGGCGTAATTAGCCTTTTTCCCGAAATGTTTCAAGCTATTACCTGTTATGGCGTAACTGGTCGAGCAGTAAAAAATGGTCTGTTAACAGTAGATTATTGGAATCCGCGCAATTTTGCGCATGATAAGCATAAGACTGTCGATGACAGACCTTATGGTGGTGGTCCAGGCATGTTAATGATGGTACAACCACTTAGGGATGCGATTCATGCGGCAAAAGCAGTTGTAGGTGACAATACAAAAGTAATCTATCTTTCCCCACAAGGGCGCAAATTAGACCAACAAGGTGTTTGCGAATTGTCAAAAAATCAAAAATTAATTTTGATTTGTGGACGATACGAAGGCATAGATGAACGCGTTATCCAAACCGAAATTGATGAAGAATGGTCAATTGGGGATTACGTGTTAAGTGGCGGAGAGATACCGGCGATGACAATGATTGATGCACTAGCAAGATTTATTCCTGGCGTATTAAATCACCAATCATCAGCAGAAGAAGACTCTTTTGCTAACGGTTTACTTGATTGTCCACACTATACTCGGCCTGAGGTGTTAGATGGAATGGCGGTGCCTGATGTGTTAATGTCTGGTCACCATGAAGCGATTCGTCGTTGGCGATTAAAGCAATCACTAGGACGAACTTGGTTAAGAAGAGAAGATCTTCTTGCAAATCTAGCTCTGACTGATGAAGAGCAATGTTTACTTGCTGAATTTAAACATGAATACAGCAATAAACAAAGCAATTAATATTTCAGTGAAACTAGCATAAGAGATAACATTATGAAAAATGCAATTATTCAGCAATTAGAACAAGAACAAATGAAAAAAGACATCCCGTCTTTTCGCCCTGGTGACACGGTTGAAGTAAAAGTATGGGTTGTTGAAGGTAACAAAAAACGTCTTCAAGCTTATGAAGGTGTCGTCATTGCGATTCGTAATCGTGGTTTACATTCAGCATTTACAGTACGTAAAATCTCGAATGGCGAAGGTGTTGAACGAGTATTCCAAACTCACTCACCAATTGTTGATTCAATTACTGTGAAACGTCGTGGTCAAGTACGTCAAGCTAAACTATACTACTTACGCGAACTTCGTGGTAAAGCTGCTCGTATTAAAGAGCGCCTTAACTAATTTTTTATTGTTTATCAATAAAAATATCAGATTAAGATGGTCACCTTCATGGTGACCGTTTTTATATATAATAAAAAAATTCAACCCAACAATTATTGTTGGTAAATTAACGTAGTTTTTAAAAGAATTAATATAAAAGGTGGACTATGATTGACTATATTTTTGCAATTTTATCAACAACGGTAAAATTATTTGCATTAATGACACCACCTGCTGTCTTAAGCGCATTTTTAAGTGGCACAAAACAATATAATGAAGAGCTTAAACGTAAAACTGCACTCAAAACATCTTGCGCTGTTTTCATCATTGGTATCGTACTCTTCTTTTTTGGCAATACTATGTTTAGTGTTTTTGGCTTTACGCTTGACGCATTCCGAATTGGTTCAGGGGTATTACTATTTATTACTGCGGTTTCACTCATGAACGACTCGCCTGAAAAAAACAAAATTAATAGCGATGAAGATATCAGTGTAGTTCCCCTTGCAATCCCACTATGTATGGGGCCTGCATCCATTGGTACTATTATTGTGATGGGAACAAGCTCACTAGGATTTGCTGCCAATATGACTGGTGCTATCTCTTTATTTATTGCTTCATCTGGAATTTATGCAATGCTTTTATGCGCAAAAAGAATTGCTAAAGTATTAAAAAACACAGGAATTGCAATTTTATCAAAGTTAACGGGGCTATTGATATCAGCAATTGCTGCACAGGTTGTATTTACAGGTATATCAGCTTTTTTAAAATAAGACACAAAAATAAAAAGCGATTGTATGTAATCATACTAAAATAATATTATTAGATGATTACATACACATACAAATTACATTAATCATTTTTGATTATATTATGTTTTTTATAAAACAAATAAGAAATAAGAATAACAATAATTAATATAACTTCCGACAATAAAATAAATTGCCCAGAATCACCAAACCAAACACCAACAATAATAACACTATTTATAATAATGGAAATAACAGCAAGCCAAGGGAAAAGTGGTGATTTAAACTTTATCATCTCTTTAGAGTATTTACCGCTATTTACACCTTTACGAAAACGATATTGACACCAAGCAATAATAATCCACGCAAAGCACCCTACTTGCCCTGTACCTGCTACTAAATAAATATAAAGCTTTTCAGCCGCAATATATTTAGAAAACAAAGAAACTAATGCAATAATGGCTATAAATAATATGCCCTTTGTTGGAACACCTCGTCGATTCACTTTTGAAAAATATTTTGGAGCCAAGTTATCTTGAGCCATAGACCATAACATTCTTGAGCTTGCATAAATAGCTGAATTAGCAGCAGATATAGCCGCACAAAAAATCACAAAAAGCATTATATACGAAGCAAATGTAATTCCAGCTTGATTAAATACCCACACAAATGGACTGATTTCAGTATGTTCTGTTCCATATGGATACACAAGCGCCAAAACAGCAATGGCCAAAACATAAAATAAAATAATACGAAAAGCAACACCAGTGATAATTTTAGGTAAAACAGATTGAGGAGACTCAGCTTCACCTGCTGCATTTCCAATTAATTCGACACCTTGAAATGAATAAGTAACAATAGTCATACAAACAAATATTGCTAAAAAGCCATTAGGAAACCAGCCTTTTTCGGTTTTAAATGTTGGTAAAATATGCGTTTCAGCATATTGGTGATTAAGTAAATAAATCCCCACACCAATAAATGCAATAATCGCAAGAACTTTAATAGTTGAAAACCAATACTCACTTTCTCCAAATGCACGAACAGAAGTTAAATGCACTGAAGTAAGAACAATTAAAATTAACAAACTAAAAAGATAAATAGGAATCGACGGGAAAGTTTGGTGAGCAATCATTGATGCGGCAGTTAAATCGGCCGCCATAGATAGCACCCAACTTAACCAATATAACCAACCTATGGTATAACTCCAAATTGGATTAGGTATAAACATTAATGCATAATGTTGAAAAGAGCCAGCATGAGGGAATGCACAAGAAAGCTCACCTAAACATAACATAGTTGAAAGCATAATGCTTCCTGCCATTAAATAGGCAATAATGGTTCCTAATGGACCAACCGTACTAAGTGGAGATGCGATACCGATAAATAACCCAGTGCCAATAGAACCACCTAAAGAAATCATCAAAAGATGACGATTTTTTAGATTTTTCTTCAAACTACTGGGATAAGGACTTTCTTGTGATTCTGATGTTGTCATGTAAACCGCCTAATAATCAATAAAAACTGCTGGTTTCCCAGCAGCTAACACAATTAATAAATAAACCGTTTTTCTACACCATTTGTTTGGCAAGCCATCAGTAAGGCAGTGTAATCAAGTTCAAAACCGATCATATCACCGACATGTAATGTTTCAGAAACATCTTCAATATCAACAATAGTATGATCACTTGTTTGCCCTAAAACAGTAATTTTATCATTGATAGGCACACAGCTTTCTGCGGGTACATCTTGTCTTCCAAAGGCAAGAAGTGCTCGTTTGCGTGTACCGTTATCAACAAACGTCTTACTGTTTAAAAAAGCATCCACACCTAACTCACCAACAGGAACCGTTGGCTTGCTATTGAGCTCAATAACTTGCGCATATAATTTATACAAATTACTACACGCTTTATCAACAGGTTTGCTTGAATGATGAAACTCATCCAGGTATTTCATATCCACATACTCAATACCAAATTCATGCAATCCTCCTATTCTTAAGTGATTCAACCCTTCCGGCCAAATACCTTTATCTAATAGGTGATAGCTTGTACAATTACCAGCCGATAAATATTTAATTTTAATATTACAAGACTCTTCTACTTTACGCGCAATATGTAAAAAGTCCACTCCATTTTTTACTGTTGGTAAAACAGTACCATAACAGTTAAAATTGGTACCAAGCCCATATAGCTCAACACCTGGTAAAGAAAGAATTAATTTAACCGTATCAATAATTTCATCAATATGTTCAAACCAAATACCTTCTCGTAAATCGCCCATATCTACCATCAACAAAACTTGATGAACTTTTTGTTGCTTAACTGCTTCATCAGAAAGAGCTTGAATAACTTGCTTCTCGCTATTTAGGCTAATATCAGCGTATTTAACCACATCACTAATTTCACTTAAACAAGGGCTACGTAATAAACATGTTTTACAATTTAAAGCCTCTTTCAATTTTTTTAAATTGTAGGTTCTTGACTCAGCAATCACATCGATACCGCCGTCAAGCACAGCTTTGGCGGTTTCTACGCAGCCATCAAAAACTTTATTGACAGCCATTACTTCAATGCCGTGCTTAGCTAACAACTCTTTTTCAACACGAGCATTATTTCTTAATTTGCGCAAATCAATTTCTAATATAGGTTTGTACATACAATTACTCCTCTATATATTATTACTATTGCAAACGGTTACGCTTTTGTGCTCGATAGTAGATCCATTCAGCTAAACCAATAGCAAGCACAGCACCCCCTACTATTTTTGCGATATACTCAACATATCCCCCCATATCAATTTGAGCCGGTGGAATAAAAACCAAAATTACAGCAAATAGCGTTGATAAAAATCCTAATGCAGGTAAAACAATCGGCATAATCTTACCTGGAATCTTAAAGCTACGCGGTACATCAGGTTGAGTAAAGCGTAAACGATAATACGCAATAAACATCACTAAATACGGAATAAAATAACAAATTGTTGTAAGTGCTGTTAACATCCAATATGCCGCTGCAATACTTGGAGACACAAATGTTGAAAAACAAAGTACAGTGACAATAATTGCTTGAATAATTAAAGCAAAAGCAGGTGTTTTATACACAGGGTGTAAACGACCAATACGTTCACCAAGCAAATTATCTTCTTTTGATGCTTCTTGTAACATATAAATAGGGCCTACTAACCATGAGTTAATTTGTCCTAATGCACCAAAGAATAAACAAATTGCCATAACAGGTAATAACCAAGGCATATGTAATTCATTGGCCGCAGCTTCCATCGCTTGCATAACACCAGCAACAATATCGGTATCTGCAGCAGGTAACAATGTATTAATTGCCCATGAACCCACCATATAAATACCAACAATTACAATTGCTGAAACTAACATTGCTTTTGGAAAATCACGTTGAGGATCGCGCGTACGTCCTGCAATCATTGGTGCAACCTCAAGGCCAGCAAATGCAAACATCATACTAGACAAAAATACGATAGTATCCCAACTACTTAAATCAGGGATCCAATCACTAACATGACTATAACTCGTTGCCATTGGGTGTCCAGTAAACAACCATACCACGGCTAAAACAATAATAATGGCAGCAGGAATAAATACACCAAGCCACGCACTTACACTATTGATAATTTTAGTCCATTGCATGCCTCGAATATTCATCAACGTTAAAATCCAAAACACAACCATGGAACCAACGCCAATAAAAACTTGATTTTGAGCTAACTCAGCACTAAACATATACCCAATTGCAGTAAAACCAAATTGCAACATTAACGGAAAGAAAAGAACACAAGAAAACAAAAAGCAAACAACAACAATCCAACCAATACGTTTACCAAACGCTTCTTTTACCCATACAAAAATACCGCCATCTTTTGGCCAACCGGTTGAAAGCTCACCGCAAACCATTGCTAACGGAAAGAAAAGACAAAATGCAGCAAGTAACCAAAGTACCATTGCTGACGCCCCATAAGGAGCAACATTCGGAATTTGACGCAAACTGAGTATTGCAATGACATTCATAAACACAATGTCTTTAATACCAAGTAGGCTTGAATCTTTAGAATCACTCATAATAACCTCACTTTATAATATCTGGAGCATAAAATGCCCCAGATATTGATGATTAATATATGTCGTACCCAACCATATCTTCGTAAGTATCCTCACGGCGAATCAATCGATCTTTACCTTCTTTATCTATCATAACAACAGAAGTACGAGGACGATTGTTATAAACAGTTTGGCTTTCGATGGTATAAGCACCAGCATCAAGGAAAGCCACAATGTCGCCGATTTGAGTGTCTTTTGGCATCAAGAATTCTTCACCTTTAACACCGACATGGAAATAATCACCACCATCACATAAAGGACCTGCTAATTTGATGTATTCATCATGTGTTTCATTGATTTTTGAAGCATTATAAACATAGAAAAACCAATCAAAATGTTGACTATCAGATAACACACTATAACCCGCATCAACAAATTTCCACTCAACGTGTTCTTCAATGTTACCGTCTAAATCATAATTGGTTTTACGTTTTTCACAGGCAACTTCAGTTACAAGCACGCCTGCTGAGCCTGTTACTTTACGACCTGGCTCAATACAGATTTCAACATCAGTACGCCATTTGTGGACTTCACTAATAACCGCATCAGCAAAATCTTGTGCAGTAATACCAGCATACATATTATCTTCTAATGGATTACCATTTTCTTCATCATATTTATATGGAACAGGAATCCCCCCACCAACGTTGATTAAATCAAATTTAATACCAAGCACTTCTTCTAAGCGACGTGATTCATCAACTAAAACTTTTGTTGCTTTAGCAAAAGGCTCAGCTTCAGGTACCTGATCACCAACATGCATATGTAAACCACGTAAATGGACATATGGCATTTCTAAAATACGACGACAGGTTTCTTCTGCTTGTTCTAAATCAATACCTGATTTAGCATGATAAGCAGTGACTAATTCCGCGTGAGTTGCTGATGGAACATTTGGCTCAACACGAACACAAACATTCGCTACTTTTTTCAAACGTCTTGAAATTTCATCAATAATATCAAGTTCATACAAACTATCCACATTGATAATATAAAGATCATTTTGAATAGCAAACTCTAAATCCACAGGTTTTTTAACCACACCATTGAAAACAATTTGGCTACCAGGAAAACCAATATCTAAACATTTACGCACTTCAAACATTGAGTTGGCTTCTGCGTAAATACCCGCATCTTTAATTGCTTTAAGCACACCCATTACAGAACAGGTTTTTGATGCATAGAAAATTTTTGTGTTTGGATGCGCTTTAAATGCATCTTTGATTTCTTGCACATTACGATCAATTTCCTTTTCAGAAAACACATAAAAAGGTGTTGGATATTTTTTGGCTAACTTTTCTAAATTAATACCATCAAAACATAGTTTGCCACTTTCAGCACTAAAACGACGATCTTTAGTTACAAGATCTGTGCGTATTTTGTTATAATTTGACATAATTGTGTCAGACATATGACCTCCAGTTAATTAGTACATAAAAAAGTACATAATGAATAAGAAAAATGGCTTCTCACCTGTAATGCAATCAGTATGCCAACTTAAAAAACAATAATAATCAAATCATTAATAATAATTATCACAAAATAAAATTAGTCATATAGTGTAAAATATATCTTTATGACAAAAATTCGTCATTTTAGAAAGAGTTGAAAAGGATTTAAATTAACCTAAGCAAAACTTAAAAATAATTCAAAATTAAAAGGCGCTCATATCATGACAATCGATCCTGAATTATTACAATCGCTAGATATATTTAAACATTTTTTTGATCTAATCCATCAGCCAATAGCTATTATCAATAAAGAAGGCAAATATATTTATTACAATCAAGAAAGTGCAGAACTAGATGGTTACCCTATGGAGCAAGCTATTGGTGAACCCATACTTAAGGTTTATCCAAAGATGAGAAAAGAAGACAGCACCATGCTGCAAGCACTACAACAGGGTAAAGAATATCAAGATAATTACCAAAGCTATTACAATCATGTTGGTAAACTTGTTGATTACATGCACACAACAGTACCACTTTATAACAATAATAAAGAAATTATCGGCGCAATAGAAATAGGGCGAAATTTATCAACTGTTAGGCAACTACAAGATCAAGTATTTACCCTAAATAGCAAGTTATACCAAAACAAAGAACAGCCATTACCTGAAATCGTTTTTGTTTCCCAAAAAATGCAACAAGTTATTGATCAAACCAATATGTTAGGAGTAAATGATGTTCCTGTATTAATTGTTGGCGAAACAGGCACAGGTAAAGAGCTATTTGCCCGCTTAATACACCAAACAAGCCAACGCCGACACAAACCTTTCATATCCCTAAATTGTAGTGCGTTACCAACAACACTAATTGAAAGCACATTATTTGGCACAGTAAAAGGCGCATTTACGGGCGCAGAAACTCGACAAGGTTATTTAGAGCTTGCAAATGGTGGCACATTGTTTCTTGATGAATTAAATGCCATGCCTTTAGATATGCAAAGCAAATTATTACGATTCCTACAAGAAAAAACCTACTGGCCACTAGGTGGTAATAAAGAAATGTATTCTGATGTTCGTATTGTTGCAGCGATGAACGAATCACCAGCAGAATTACTAAAAACAGGTAAAATGAGAAGCGACCTGTTTTATCGATTAAACGTAGGTTTAATAAAACTCCCAGCATTACGCGACAGAACAGAAGACATTCCCGTTTTAGCGCGCTATTTTATTGATAAACATAAACACGATATAAATATCGTCATCAGCGGTATTAGTGAACATGCACTACAACAATTAATATCAGCACCTTGGCCTGGCAATGTACGAATGCTTGAAAATGCCATAGTCAGAAGTATGGTATTACAAAGCACTCCCGGTGAATTACAACATATCACACTTGATGAAGAACTATTTGATCTCAATAGTTCATTTTATCAAGGCGATGAAAGCAGTAAGCCAAACAAAACAACACAAATCGCATCACCAAACGGGAAAAATTTAACCGAACAAGTAGAAAACTACGAACGACAGCTTATTATTGATGCCTTAAATCAAGCTAATGGCAAAATTATTGCAGCGGCAAAAATATTAAACATTTCACGCACAACGCTACAATATAAAGTCAAAAAATACCACATCCAAATGGGAGTGATTGATGATTAATTTAATCACCCAAAAACGATCAACCAAATGCTTGCGCACAAGCGAATGCACTACTCCAAGCCCATTGAAAGTTATACCCCCCTAACCAGCCTGACACATCAACAACTTCACCAATAAAATAGAGATTGGGCTGGGTTTTCGCCTCCATGGTTTTTGATGATAACCCATCGGTACTCACACCGCCTAATGTCACCTCGGCGGTACGGTATCCTTCAGTACCATTGGGAATAATCGCCCATTGGGTTAAAGAATCATAAAGATTTTGTTGCTGCTTAGGATTAAGTTGCTTCACTGTCAAATCGGCCACTAAATTTAATTGCATTAATGCTTCAACAAGCCTTTTAGGTAAAACCTGAGCTAAACAATTTTTTATATTTTGATTACGATTTTGCTCTAATAATGGTTTAAATTCTGTTTCAAAATGCATATTCGGTAACAAATTAACCTTAATTATATCCCCCGCTTGCCAATAGCTTGAAATTTGTAAAATAGCAGGGCCAGATAATCCCCGATGAGTAAATAACAGATTATCTTTAAAACTGATTTTAGGTATTGATACCTCAACTCGCACAGCAATACCAGACAATGTTGAAAGCACATCTAACAAAGGTTTATGCAGAGTGAATGGCACTAACCCTGCTTTTACAGGAACAACGGGCAAATTAAATTTCTCGGCAATTTTATACCCCACTGACGTCATCCCCAACGCAGGCATAGATTGCCCACCGGTTGCAATAATCACTTTATCGCACTCAATCACACCTTTTGAAGTGTGTAATTTAAATTTTCCTACATCCCATTCCATGTCATTAAGTTGCGTTTGCATTATAAAATTGACGCTCCCTTTTTGACACTCATTAACTAACATATCGACAATCTGCTGGGCTGAATCATCACAAAAAAGCTGCCCGTGTTCTTTTTCATGATAAGCAATATGATATTGATTCACCAAATGAATAAAATCCCACTGTGTATAACGCTTTAATGCCGATTTACAAAAATGCGGATTTTGTGACAAATAATGCTTAGGCTCAACATTCAAATTAGTAAAATTACATTTTCCCCCGCCAGACATTAAAATTTTACGGCCTAACTTTTTACCATTATCAATCACGGTAACATCATACCCCTTTTGCCCCAGTAAACCAGCACAAAAAAGCCCAGCGGCGCCAGCGCCTATAATTGTGATTTTAGATAGCATAATCTATATTTTAAAATGAAAGATATACCATTATAACAATATCAGGTCGGTGATTGAAAATATTGATAATTTATTAAAATAGAACAACCATTTTAAAATTTTTTATAAAAATTGAAAATAGCTTATTTTTTTGATAAGTAAAGAGAGTGTATTTGTGAATTGAGTATGAACACTATGTCGGTTAATAAATTGAATTAATTTATTGATAAATCAGCAACCTGTGTTACTGATTTATCATTTTTAGTGCTTTTATCACTTTTTTATTCAGCTTCCTCAATACTATTTTTTACTTTTATTTTATTAAAAAATAGAAAAGCAAAAGTAGCAACAATAAAGTTTCCCAATGCAGCAAGTATCGTTACACCGTGCAGCCCAAAATGATTAAATAAAATAAACCCTGTTAAGCCTGCACCGAGAGTTGCACCTAAAGTATTAATAGCATAAAGATGCCCTGTTGTTTGCCCTATATTTTTCCAAAACTGTGCAATGTAAGTGATTAATATAGGAAGTGTCGCCCCCATTAAAAGTGCAGGAATAAGTACTAATAAAAAATTAATAATTGCAACAACCATTAAATTGTAAACAATAAAAATATCGCCAACAAATAGAATCAATTGATAACTAATTAGTCCAAATAAACCTATTCCAAATTCACTAAAACAAAAAAGTTGTAGGGCTTTATTTGGATACTTATCGACAATTTTTCCACCACCAAGGGCACCCAAACCTAATCCTAACATAAATGCTGATACAATAATTGCAACAGAGTCAACATCAGAACCAAACGCCGCATAAAGTACCCTCTGCCAAGCTACTTGATAAGTTAACCCACTCATTCCCGAAATAAAAAATAGAGTACTTAATAGCAGTAACTGTTTTTTGTTTAACATAAAAGACCCCTTATTTATTTCCTTTCTTTGTAAAAAGACCATATTTATATTCTGTTATCATATTATTATCGGTAATTATTTCTGTTTCTCGGCCTAAATGATAAAGTTTCTCTGCGTCTTCTAGACTCAATAATTTTGTTGCTAGTGTTTTTTGATAAGCGCCCTTTTCAAGTTGTTTTGCTTCTTCATTAAACAGAGGTACGCCATCTAAACTCAACGTATCAAGACGATTTTTAGCAAAATTTTCATCAATTTTAATTTTTGAATCCGAGGCATAAATAAAGCCCAATGTACCCCAATAAGCATATTTAAATACCGATTGTGCTGTTTTTAAGGTATCGAGTGAACGAGTACTATTAAATGCCAAAATTCCATTAGGATTTAATGCATTTTGTGCTATTTTCATCATTTCTTGCGATACTAGATTAGTTGCACCTGAACGCCAATGGTAAGTCGTGTTCATAATAATTAAATCATATTTTTTATCACTATTTCGTTTTAGCCAACGTCGACCATCATCAATATGAATATTGATTCGAGGATCATTCAATATAGGTGAAACAGCAGGGTATTGCTTGATAATATCCAAATAGCCTTTATTGATTTCAATCGCATCAATTGTTTCTAACGTTGGAAAACTTGATAAAGCACGCGTCCAAGCCCCACCACTAACACCAATAACCAGCGCTTTTTTAGGACTTGGGTGAGTTGCTATCAATAAATAAAGTCGATTTAAATCATTTATATCATTATCAGGATCTATATTTATGATACCATCATACATTTTATTACCTAATACGATATTTTTTCTTCCATTTTTGTTGTCATTGACAACATGAATTATGCCATAGCGATTTTCAATATAAGAATTGACAGATATATCTTGTTGGAAGGTATTACTGAAAATATAATCAACATGTTTATCTACAAAATAAAAGCAACCAATACCAATTATAGCAGCAGCAATAACAGAAAATACTGATTTTTTAATTATCATCAAACTACCTAATAAGATACAAACAATACCGATTAGAATAAACATTGATGAAATAGAGATATAATCGAGGAGAACCCCCCCGATTAATAAACTACCAAGCGTTGAGCCAATAATGTTAAAAAAATAGACTTTAGATACAGAAGCACCAACGTTACCATTGGGAATATTTGTACCTAAATGGTGTACGATTGGAAATAATATCGCCTTTAAAGCCGCAACAACAAATATTAAAACACAGCATATACTTATACATAGAGAGAAATCATCTGGTTGATTTATTTTTTGAATAATAAATGGAATTAATATATCAATAACGCCGGCAAAAATTAACACCAGCCCACCAGCCAATAGTAGGTTTGAATAACGTGAACAAATTTGTTTACCTCGATTTGCACCCAAAGCAATACCTAATAGAAAAAAGAATAGTACTAAAGCAAAAGCATAGGGTGCACCACCCATCTTAAAGCTAACGATTCGAAACCACAGCATTTCTTGTCCTAAACTCATTAACCCCACTAAGAGCGAAATGCACCAAGCAAAATATTTCATAGCAATTTTCCTAAATTTCTTTATTATTTGAATATAGTTATTATTACTCAATTTATTCGTAAATAGATATTTTAATTTGTTTTGCACAAATTAAGCTATAATGCACCATCCCTATTACCTCTACAAAAATAGAACATGGACAATTTTATTAGCCAATCATAATAAATAAATGATAAATTTCAGTACGAATACCTCACCTATAAGCATCACTAATGGTAAGATAATTTTTAGATTTATTTAACGTTAATCATCAATCAATTAATTAGCATCACTATTAAAGAACTAACTCCTTCAACAGTATGCCCATAGTAATTTGAGCAATAATTAAACACCTAATTAAACATATTAGCAAGGATTTAGTAAAAATATTTTCAATTTATCGTTATCATTTATTTTTGCCATACATTAAAATCATAAAATATACAGTAATATAACTAATAAACATAACTCACATTTAGTCGTTAAGCCTGTACTAACTTTTTTACAGAAACATGATAATTACCTTAAACCTCTTAACAAAAAAGAAAAACAACTTATATCAAAAATATCTCCACAGATTACTAAAACATGGCTTTAAATAATAAAAACGTTAAAAAATCATTATGATAAATGCAATTATTAGCTTTATTAATAACGTCCATATTAGTTATTAAAAGGTTGACTTATAAGTAATATTTATTTGACCAAAATACGATTTTTCTTTAATTTTGTAGCCAATATGGGATTAATGCCTATACCTTCTCAAAATGACAAAAGCGATGAATTAGAGGCAATGATATGTTATATAACCAGCATCATGAAAAAGATAACTGCGGATTTGGTTTAATTGCACATATTGAAGGGCAACCAAGTCACAAAGTGGTGCGTACAGCAATTCACGGCTTGGCCAGAATGCAACACCGTGGGGCAATTTTATCTGACGGAAAAACCGGCGATGGCTGTGGGCTTTTATTACAAAAACCCGACCGTTTTTTTAGAGTCGTCGCCCAAGAAGCAGGCTGGCGATTAGCGACCAATTACGCCGTTGGTATGTTATTTTTAAGTCAAAACGAAGCTGAAGCACAAGCTAGTCGTGATATAGTAGAACAAGAGCTTGCTGAGGAAACCCTATCAATCCTAGGTTGGCGTGAAGTACCGATTGATAAAAGCGTACTTGGCGAAATTGCATTATCATCACTACCAAAAATCGAACAAGTATTTGTCAACGCTCCAGCGGGTTGGACAAAAATTGATTTAGAGCGTCGCTTATATATGGTACGCCGTCGTATTGAAAAGCGAGTTCAAGACGACACCTTTTACGTTTGTAGCTTCTCGAATCAGGTCAATATCTATAAAGGCTTATGTATGCCAAAAGATTTACCTCGATTCTATTTAGATTTAGCCGATATCCGCATGGAAACAGCAATATGCTTATTCCATCAACGATTTTCAACCAACACTGTACCCCGTTGGCCTTTAGCGCAACCTTTTCGACACCTTGCTCACAATGGCGAAATCAACACCATTGAAGGCAACCGTCAATGGGCGCAAGCCAGATCATATAAATTTAAAACGCCACTCATTCCAGACTTACAAAATGCAGCACCGTTTGTCAATGTAACGGGGTCTGATTCAAGCTCATTAGATAATATGCTTGAACTGTTTTTAGTTGGTGGCATGGACATTGTGCGAGCCATGCGCTTACTTGTGCCACCCGCATGGCAAAATAATCCTGACATGAACGAAGATCTCAAAGCCTTCTTTGATTTCAACTCAATGCATATGGAACCATGGGATGGCCCAGCAGGAATTGTCATGTCTGATGGTCGTTATGCCGCCTGTAACTTAGACCGTAATGGACTTCGTCCTGCTCGTTATGTTATTACCACTGACAAACTCATTACCTGCGCTTCTGAAATCGGTATTTGGGACTATCAACCAGACGAAGTGGTCACCAAAGGGCGTGTTGGTCCGGGGGAATTGTTAGTTATCGACACCGAAGAAGGTCGCATTTTACAATCGTCAGAAACAGACAACGACTTACAAAAACGCCATCCTTATAAAGAATGGATGGAAAAAAACGTCAAACGACTTATTCCTTTTGAAAGCTTGTCTGACGATAATATCGGATCGCGTGATTATGACGATACCTTACTAGCAACCTACCAAAAACAATTTGGTTACAACGCCGAGGAACTCGACCAATGCATTCGAGTACTTGGTGAAAACGGACAAGAAGCTACAGGCTCAATGGGTGATGATACACCGTTTGCGGTATTATCAAGCCGACCTCGTCTAATCTATGACTATTTCCGCCAAAAATTTGCACAAGTCACAAATCCACCCATTGACCCATTACGTGAAGCACATGTTATGTCGCTATCCACCAGCATTGGTCGAGAAATGAACGTCTTTGCCGAAGCCGAAGGACAAGCTCACCGTGTTGCGTTCAAATCTCCTGTTTTAGTTTATTCTGATTTTAAACAATTAACCGCATTAGAATCACGCTACTACAAATCAGAAACACTAGATATCACCTATGAAATTGACGGTAGCCTGCGCGATGCCATTGAACAGTTATGTGGCGATGCCGAAGCAAAAGTGCGTAATGGAACCGTATTACTCATATTATCAGATAAAAACATCGCAGCCGATCGCCTGCCAATTCCAGCACCAATGGCAGTGGGTGCGGTACAACAACGTTTGGTTGAAAAGAATTTACGTTGCGATGCCAATATCATTGTAGAAACAGCAAGTTGCCGTGACCCACATCAATTTGCCGTACTGCTTGGTTTTGGTGCCACAGCCATTTATCCTTACTTAGCTTACGAAACCTTAGCACAAATGGTTGATAATGGCACAATCAACAAAACTCACCGTCAAGTAATAACCAATTACCGCAATGGAATTAATAAAGGCTTATACAAAATTATGTCTAAAATGGGCATTTCGACCATTGCTTCTTATCGCTGTTCAAAATTGTTCGAAGCGGTAGGACTACACAAAGAGGTCGTTGAGCTTTGTTTCCAAGGGGTAACTAACCGTATTAGTGGTGCGAATTTTGATGATTTTGCGCAAGATCAATTCAATTTATCCAAACAGGCATGGTTACGTCGTAAACCATTAGACCAAGGGGGATTACTAAAATTTGTTCACGGTGGCGAATATCACGCTTATAACCCTGATGTTGTACAATCACTGCAAAAAGCAGTCAATAATGGCAGTTATGAAGATTACAAACGTTATACTGATATTGTAAATAACCGCCCAGCGGCTACATTACGTGATCTATTAAAGCTCAACCCGCCTGAAAACGCCGCCATTCCACTTGAACAAGTCGAACCCGAAGAATCGTTATTTAAACGCTTTGACTCGGCCGCTATGTCAATTGGTGCGCTCAGTCCAGAAGCACACGAATCGCTTGCCCAAGCCATGAACACATTAGGTGGCTACTCAAATTCTGGCGAAGGGGGTGAAGATCCTGCTCGTTATAACACCATAAAAGTTTCCCGAATAAAACAAGTTGCATCAGGACGCTTTGGGGTAACACCAAGCTATTTGATGAGTGCTGATGTAATTCAGATCAAAGTTGCCCAAGGAGCAAAACCGGGTGAAGGTGGACAACTACCGGGCGACAAAGTCACCCCTTATATTGCCAAATTACGGTTTTCTGTACCGGGTGTCACACTCATTTCGCCACCGCCTCATCACGATATTTACTCGATTGAAGATTTAGCGCAATTAATCTTTGATTTAAAACAGATCAACCCAAATGCCATGATTTCGGTCAAATTAGTTTCTGAACCGGGTGTTGGTACTATCGCAACAGGCGTTGCAAAAGCCTATGCCGATTTAATCACCATTTCGGGTTACGATGGTGGAACGGGTGCTAGCCCGTTAACATCGGTCAAATATGCTGGCTCACCATGGGAACTTGGCTTGGTTGAAACCCAACAATCTCTTGTTGCCAATGGCTTACGACACAAAATACGCCTACAGGTCGACGGTGGTTTAAAAACCGGTACTGACATTGTCAAAGCCGCGATATTAGGTGCTGAAAGTTTTGGTTTTGGAACAGGCCCAATGGTTGCCTTAGGTTGTAAATACCTACGTATTTGCCACCTAAATAACTGTGCAACGGGCGTTGCAACCCAAGACGAAAAATTGCGCAGCCACCACTATCATGGCCTACCAGAAAAGGCTATCAACTACTTCCGCTTTATTGCTCGCAATACACGTGAAGTCATGGCTGAACTTGGCGTAAGCCGAATTGTCGATTTAATTGGGCGAACTGACTTACTCTTAGAGCTTGATGGTATAACCGCTAAACAACAAAAACTGGATTTATCAGGACTGCTTCAAACAGCAACTCCACTTGAAGGCAAACCAGTTTACTGTATTGAAGATAACAAGCCATTTGACAAAGGCGTGCTAAACAAAGAAATCATCACCCAAGCCCAACAATCGGTGGATGAACGCCAAAGCAAAAGCTTCTATTTTGATATACAAAACACCGATCGCTCGGTGGGCACAAGCCTATCTGGCTATATTGCCCAAAAATATGGCGATCAAGGCTTAGTCACTGACCCAATTTTGCTAAACTTTAACGGCACGGCGGGGCAAAGTTTTGGCGTATGGAATGCTGGTGGCGTAAACTTAACCCTAACAGGCGATGCCAATGACTATGTTGGTAAAGGCATGGCTGGCGGACGCATTGTCATTCGCCCACCACAAGGGTCGGCATTTTTAAGTCATGAAGCCACTATCGCAGGCAACACCTGCTTATATGGAGCAACAGGCGGTAAATTATTTGCCGCAGGGCGAGCAGGCGAACGTTTTGCTGTCCGCAACTCTGGCGCAATTAGCGTTGTTGAAGGCATTGGCGATAACGGCTGCGAATATATGACAGGCGGCATTGTTTGCGTACTGGGTAAAACTGGCGTTAACTTTGGTGCGGGTATGACTGGTGGGTTTGCTTATATCTTAGATGCTGACGGCGAACTGCACAACCGCATTAATAAAGAGCTAGTTGAAATGTTAAATGTGGCAGATTACGCCATTCACGAAGAACACCTTCGTGGTCTAATTATGGAGCATGCTCAACTTACCCATTCATCACGCGCAGAAGAAATTTTGGCAAATTGGAATGATTATTCTAAACAATTTGTATTAGTCAAACCAAAATCCAGTGATGTAACAGCATTACTTGGGCACCGCAGTCGCTCATCGGCAGAACTGCGTGTTCAGGCACAATAAGGAGAACACGAAAATGAGTCAAAATGTTTATCAGTTTATCGATTTACAACGTGTTGATCCGCCTAAAAAATCGTTAAACATTCGCAAAATTGAATTTGTTGAAATTTACGAAGGATTTTCAGCCTCACAATCACAAGCGCAGGCCGATCGTTGCCTTGCTTGTGGCAACCCATATTGTGAATGGAAATGCCCTGTACATAACTATATTCCCAATTGGTTAAAACTGGTTAACGAAGGCAAAATATTAGAAGCGGTTGAACTTTCACACCAAACCAACAGCCTGCCTGAAGTTTGTGGTCGCGTCTGCCCACAAGATCGCCTTTGTGAAGGCTCTTGCACCTTAAATGCTGAATTTGGCGCTGTCACCATTGGTAATATTGAACGCTATATCACTGATGAAGCATTCAAAATGGGCTGGAAGCCAAACCTCAATAATGTAGAACAAACAGGCTTAAAAGTTGCCATTATTGGCGCAGGACCCGCTGGTCTTGCTTGCGCCGATGTCTTAGTTCGCAATGGTGTAACGCCAGTGGTGTTTGATCGCCATCCCGAAATTGGCGGACTATTAACATTTGGCATCCCTGCATTCAAATTAGACAAAGAAGTCCTTATTAACCGACGCCATATTTTTACCGAAATGGGCATAGAATTCAGACTAAATACCGAAGTGGGCAAAACCGTACAATTAGCCGACTTAATCAATGAATTCGATGCCGTATTTATTGGCACAGGTACCTACCAATCAATGCGAGCAGGGCTTGAAAACGAAAACGCCAACGGCGTTTATGATGCCTTACCGTTTTTAATTGCCAATACCAAGCACATTATGCAACATCAGCAAAGCCAAGATACACCTTACATTGACATGAAAAATAAGCGTGTTGTTGTACTTGGCGGTGGTGATACGGCAATGGACTGTGTACGCACCTCCATTCGCCAAGGTGCAACTGAAGTGACCTGTGCCTATCGTCGAGACGAAGCCAACATGCCCGGCTCAAAGCGCGAAGTGAAAAACGCCAAAGAAGAAGGCGCACAGTTCCAATTTAACGTACAGCCACTCAGTATTGAAATTAATAGTACAGGACACGTCACGGGTATAAAAATGGTTCGAACAGAACTCGGCGAACCCGATGCAAAAGGTCGACGTTCACCGATGGTGATTGCAGGTTCAGAATTTGTCTTACCTGCTGATGCGGTTGTAATGGCATTTGGATTTAAACCCCACGCCATGCCTTGGTTAGTAGAGCACGGTGTTGATTTTGATGCACAAGGCCGAATCATCGCCCCAGAAACCAACGGCTACCAAACCACTAATGCTAAAATTTTTGCCGGAGGCGATGCCGTTCGAGGGTCAGATTTAGTGGTAACGGCAATTAGTGAGGGACGCAAAGCGGCTGAAGGTATTTTGAATTACTTGGAAGTCTAAAAATTATTGGCATTTAAATTAAAATAAAATTAACTGTGTGGAAGCCCGTTTTTTAAGCGGGCTTTTTTATTGTTAATTGTCAGCGTTCAACAATATTTATGTAACTATTTGATTTTATTTAGAAACAGAAAAATAAAAAACTTCAATAAAATCAATGGCTTTCCTGACCTATTTTTTGGAGGTTTTGCATTGTTTTTGAGTTAGTTAAAAGAATCTTACCGGATATTGAATTGGTGGAGCCAAGGGGGATCGAACCCCTGACCTCAACGCTGCCAGCGTTGCGCTCTCCCAGCTGAGCTATGGCCCCAAATAGAAAGGGATAAAACTGTGGCTAATAATATGCAACTAAATAATAAGTGTCAATCGATTTGATGTTATTTGTTTGAAAAACAGGCTAATAAAACTCTGCCAATCAATGGCAGAGTTAATATAATTAACGCAATATTGAAGGTTGATCTGCACCTTCTGCTTCAATTTTAGGTGGCATAAAATGTTCACGTTTTACGCCCAATTTAAGTGACATATACGCAGCCACATAAATTGATGAGATTGTACCAAGTACAATACCTACACCTAATGTTTCAGAAAAGCCTTTTAACATTGAACCGCCAAAGATATACAGGATAATGACAACAACAAGTGTTGTACCTGATGTCATTAGCGTTCGGTGCAATGTTTGGGTTAACGAGATGTTGATAACATCGTAAGGCTCTGCACGTCGAATCTTTCTAAAATTCTCACGAATTCGGTCGAAGACAACAATAGTATCGTTAAGTGAATAACCAATAATCGATAACATTGCAGCGATGATCGTTAAGTCTAATTCGCGCTCAAATAGTGATAAGTAACCTGCTGTAATGATGACATCATGCGCTAAAGCAACTACGGCACCGGTACCAAACCGCCATTCAAAACGGAAGGCAATATAGATTAAAATACACACTAATGCGGCACAAATTGCCAATATACCATCTTGCGCAAGTTCTGCACCCACTGTTGGACCGACAAACTCAATACGTTTAATTTGAGCATCAGTATCAATATCTTTATGTATTAAGTTAGAAATTTTCGCACCTAATGCATTATCAATCACCGATGAGGTACTACCATCTTCTTGCTTGGCCGAAGGTAACCTAATAATGATATCTTTACTGCTACCGTAATATTGTACTATCGGTTCATGATAACCAGCATTGCGTAAGCTATTACGAAGATCATCAAGATTAACCACTTTTGTTACGGTAAGCTCTACTGTGGTGCCACCCGTGAAATCTTGTCCTAGATTAAATCCTTTAACAAAAATAATCACAAAAGAAGCTACCACTAATAGCATTGAAATGACAAAAGCAATAAAGCCAAATTTTAAAAAGTCGAGGACTCTGCGACCATGATTTAATTCTCTAACATCATGATTTTCTTTTTTATTAATACTCACAATAAACCTCTAAATTGATAACTTATTAACACGGCGTCCGCCATAAATAAGATTGGCTAATGCACGAGTACCAACAATCGATGTAAACATTGATGTTACGATACCGATACCTAATGTAATGGCAAAGCCTTTAATTGAGCCTGTACCAACAGCATAAAGAATAACTGCTGTAATTAATGTGGTTAGGTTGGCGTCAAAAATACTACTCCACGCTCCTGAATACCCTTCATTAATCGCATGCTGTACTCCTCGTCCATTACTGAGCTCTTCTTTTATCCGTTCATTGATTAGCACATTGGCATCAACAGCCATACCAACGGTTAATACAATACCCGCAATACCCGGCATACTGAGCGTTGCGCCAGGAAGTAAGGACATGGCACCAACAATTAAAATTAAATTAGCAACCAATGCAAGGCTTGCAAATAGACCAAATAGGCGATACATCACTAACATAAAGATCACTGAAACCGCCAAGCCCCATACACAAGATTCGAGACCTTGGGTTATGTTTTCTTGCCCCATTGATGGTCCAACAGTGCGCTCTTCAATAATTTGAATTGGCGCAATTAAAGCTCCTGCTCGTAATAATAACGATAAATTTTTGGCTTCATCAATACTGCCAATACCCGTTACTTGGAAACGGTCACTAAAAATACCTTGAATTGTTGCTACGTTGATAACACGCTCTTGTTTTTCAAGAATTGGTTTGCCATTTTCATCACGTTTCCCTGTGTCTTTGTATTCAACAAATAAGGTTGCCATCGCTTTATTAAGATTCTTTTGGGTAAAACTCAACATTTTTTTACCGCCTGAACCATCAAGTGTAATAGCAACTTCAGGTTGACCATATTGGCTTGTGCGAAATGATGAATCAGTAATATGATCCCCTGTTAGTACAATTCGTTTATAAAGTAACACTGGGCGACCGCTTTCCATATATTTTATTTCGGAACCATACGGAATGCGCATATCACCATTTAGAATAGCTGGCAGATCAGGAGTGCTATCTTCGTTAACTTGTCTAAACTCAAGTGTCGCTGTCGCACCCAAAATACGCTTGGCTAACGCGGTGTCTTGTATGCCCGGTAATTCTACCACTATCCGATCCGCGCCTTGGCGTTGTACAATCGGTTCGGCAACACCTAGTTGGTTAACGCGATTGCGTAAAATGGTGGTGTTTTGTTGTACAGCATCATTTTTTGCTTGTTGTAACCGTCTTTCACTGATGTTAATAATGATGCTGCTGTCACTTTGAGAAATAACCTTGAAATCTTGTAAACTATTGATTTTAGCAATAGCTTTATTACGATCTTCAGTATTATCAAATTGTATTATAATTTGCTCATTACGGTCTTTATTGATCGCTTTATAATTTAATTTGCTAGCTGTAAATTCAGCTTTTATGTTTTCAATAGATTGTTCTGTAAGTTTACTTAATGCAGTTGTCATATCAACTTCCATTAAGAAATGAACACCACCACGCAAATCAAGCCCTAGTTTCATTGGTTCAGCACCTAGCATTGTAAGCCATTTGGGTGTTGCTGGCGCTAAATTTAATGCAACAATATACTCTTCACCTAACGCTTGAGATATAAGCTCTTTAGCTTTAAGCTGTGTATCGTTATCACTAACACGAATTAAAATCGATTTATTTTCATAAACTATTGATTTAATTTTAATATCATTATCACTCAAAACTTTTTTGACTTTATCTTGTGTAGTGACATTGATTTCAGCAGTATTTGAGCCTGAAATTTGTATAGCGGGATCTTCACCATAAATATTTGGAAGTGCATACAGAAGGCCGAGGCAAATGACAACGACCAACATAATGTATTTCCACAAAGGATAGCGATTTAACACGACATATTCTCTTGTAGGATTAGGTAATTAACACAATGAACATAATAGATAAATCTCTATTATAGTGATTTCATTGTTCCTTTTGGTAAAACTGATGTGATAAAGTCACGTTTGATCACAATTTCAGTTGTATCATTTAATTCTAATGCGATGTAACCGTTGTCGTTAACTTTTGACACGCGACCAATAATCCCACCACTGGTCAATATTTCATCACCTTTTGAGATTGACGCCATTAAATCACGATGAGCTTTGGCGCGTTTTTGTTGTGGGCGCATAATCATAAAATAGAAAAATAGACCAAACACAACTAACATAATCGGAAGAAAATAATCACCACCAGGTTGGCTACCATCTGCGGCATAAGCATTAGAAATTAAAAAGTCCATATAGGTCCTCTTGATTTAAATAAAATATTAAAGTTCGGAATTATAACACAATAAATAAATCTATTATTAACTATTTCTTATCAAAAAGCTTCAGAAAAAATCGTGTTTAACATAAAGCCAGGCATTTTGGTATTTTGATTAACATCTACCCTCCAACAGCATGATGATAGCAAATAAATGTTAATTATGTCGTTAAATATTGCGCAATACTCACTAAGTTAAATAACCATTTAGGATAAATGCCACATAGCATTGTTAATAAAGCGCATAGCACAATAATTAATTCACTGATTCGAATATTCGTCCATTTTAATTTAATTGAAGAGCCACTTAATATTTGCCCATCACGGCTAACTGGCCTGATATAAAGATTGATGATTAAGCGAGCATAAAAGTAAAGTCCCAATGTACTACCAATAACAATAGCAGCAACTAACCACCATAATTCTGCGGTTACGCCTAATAACACCAGTAAAAATCGCCCAATGAATCCAGCCGTTAGCGGAGCACCAGCTAGAGATAAAAATCCTACGCCCATGGCTAATGCGAGAATAGGTCTTCGCCAAAAAAGTCCTGATAGGTCGATTTCATTTTCATGATCTTGAAGCTCATCAGAATGAGAATCTAAACTGATCGCGCCTAAAATACAGATATTAGCTAAAATATATCCAATTAGGTAAACACCAATAGTTTCTAATGCAAGTACTTGATATTGCACTGCAATAAGTGCTGTTAATAAATAACCAAAATGTGCTATTGATGAATAAGCAAGTAATCGCTTTAAGCTACTTTGCATTAGCGCCAACAAATTACCCCACAAAATAGAGCAAAAAGCCATAACGACTAAAATAATACGGATGGTTTCATTGTTAACAATAGGTGCCAATAAAAACAGTCTTGCTATAGCACAAAAAACGGCAACTTTCCCAACTGTTGATAATAATAAAGCGACAACTGTTGGAGCGCCTTGATAAACATCTGGTAACCAAAGTTGAAATGGGACGAGTGACAATTTAAAACCAATACCCACTAGCATTAAGCAAACACCTATCAGTAATAATGTGCTTGGGTAAGACATCGTTGAAAGCTGATAACTTAATCCACTAAAAGTTAGTTCCCCTGTCATTGCATAATAAAAGGCTATTCCCATCAATAAAAATACACTCGCAACAGCCGATAATATCATGTATTTAACAGCCGCCTCTAATGAATGTGTTTGCGTATATTGGTAACCAATTAATCCTACAAATGGGATCGATAACAGTTCAATACCAATAAAAAATGCAATTAAATGGCTTGAGTATACGAGCGTTACACCACCTAATGTCATAAAAAGTAAAATTAAATAAAATAACCCATGATGTTTTTGCTCTTGCTTAAACCAACGATAAGCAAAACATGCAACCGCAATAGATATCATTAAAATCAAACTGGTATAAAGTAACCCATAGCCATCACAGGTAAAAAGCGCAGTGATATGATGTGCTTTCCACTCATTTGTTGAATTATCATCAATGTTAGAATTAGCATTAGTTTCAATATTTGTAGCTGTGTCAGTATCAATATCCGTATTGCTATTATTAGAATTATTGTTATTATCGATATTATTGTTAATATTTATGTTCTCATTTCCATTCGCTGATCCACTCTCTTCATTTGGTACTGTATCAATTGCAATTGTTTCTTCACTTGATGAATTAGGTTCTTTAATAGGCTCTGAAGCAGGTACCGATATTTGCATATTATCACTGCTAATATCAGTAATAACTTGAGTACTAAACGAAATTTTATAACCAATTGTTACAGAACACATCAAGGCACAGGATAATCCGCATACGGTTAAAATGGTGCAACATTTGGTATTTATTTTAAAAATAAATAATGAGAATAATAAAGCAATGATGGCAAAACTTAATACAAAAATCGGTGACAAAGCTATCATAAGTAATTATTCTCCCACTCGCTCTGTGGCTATATATTGTTGTGTTTGATTCACAACAGAATAAGACATGTCTAAGACCACTTGAGGATACAAGCCTATAAATATAAGGGCAATTAAAACGCTTGATAATAATAAAACATCTTTTTTACTAAGTAGATGCTTTGCTGTAGGTACTTTATCAACAGAACCATAAAAAATTGGCTGCATGCGAACAATAAATGAAATAGATACCAATAATAAGCCAATTACTAACAAAATTGTATAAAAAGAGAAGGTGTTATAACTGCCAAGTAGCATCATATAATTACCGACAAAATTCGCCGTACCAGGAATACCTAATACAGCCAAAATAAAATATAAAGTAAACGAAGATAGGTAAGGTACTCGCTCTTTAAGCCCAACAAATTGGTTTATATTTCTGGTGGAATAACTTTCAACTAATAATCCACTAATTATAAACATACCAACGATGGTTAAATTGACGGCTATCATTTGTATAACAACCCCTTGATAAGCAATCACAGAACCACTATAAATAATTGCCGTAACAAATCCCATCAATGCGATATGAATATAAGCAATAAGTTTTTTAATATCGGTTTGATTAAATGCAAGTAAGGCCGCATAAACAACTGTAATTAAAGCAAAAACTAACATCAGTGGCATAATCGTGACTGAAGCATTAGGAAATAATGGTATAACAAATCGTAATAAACCAAACGAAGCTGTATTTAGTAATAATCCACTAACCATCATTGAGCCTGTGGTTGAAGATTCAATATGGGTTTCAATAAACCAGCTATGAAAAGGAACAAAAGGAATACGTACAATAAAAGCAACCAAAAATCCTAACATAAGTAAAAATTCGGTATAACTTGAAATTGGAGTTTTGATCAATACTTGATAATCAAACGTCCAATGCCCAGTTAAGTTCCAGTTGATCAAGGCTAATGAAACAATTGAGATTAGCATGATTAGACTGCTTAGTTGGGTATAGATCAAAAATTTGCTAGTACCATTAAAACGTAATTGTGAGCTTGAGTCTCGTCGTCCCCATAAAGAAATTAAAAAATAGATGGGAATTGCCACAGCTTCCCAAAATAAAAACATAAGAAATAAGTCAGTGATGACAAACAGTATCATAATAGCTGATGTCATAAACAATAAACAGAAATAAAATAAGCCAAGATTGTTTAGACTTTCTTTACTAGAATAGACAATCGTCAATAGTACAATAAATAGGGTTGAAGTGATAACAACTGTAGATAGGCCATCTAAAACAAGATGAAAATGAATACCTAACAAGGGGATCCATTCTAGATTCACTTCTTTTGTCCAGTTTTCACCTTGATCTAATACATTTACAGAATCTATCCATAATATTATTGTCATTGATAATGTGAGAAAAATAGTAATAAATGCCACAATGATTGGTAATTTTGACCAACGCATTTGTACATTGGTAGAAACAACACCTCTTTGTAAACATACGTGGCATAACCAACCAATAAATCCGCCTATTACAGGTAAAAAGACAAGCCATAATAACATGAATGATTACACCTTTTTTAAATAAAAATCAGTAACATTAATATGATAATGCTACCTATAACCATTGACAGCATATACCACCGAATTTGTCCATTTTCTAGGTCAACGATAAATGCGTTTACTTTCCTAATGCTCCACATAACCCAACCATCCCACAAAGCTAACGGATCTTTTTTTAACAAGTTAGCTAAATAGATATAAGGTTTAACAAATAGCGTATGCAATGCATAATCATAATGCCAGTCGCTATTACATAATCGTAAAAAGAACTTAATCATTGGTGTATGTAGCACTTCTTTTACTTCGCTATTTGGGCGCACATATAAAACATAAGCGATCAAAATACTTAACCCCGTCACCGCGGCTAACAGTATCTGGAAAGACAACTGTCCATCTGTGTCTAACTCAGCTATTGGCACTATACCTTGAACGGGTAATGGAAAATAAATAAATAAAGCAGTAGGGAATACCAATAATATAAAAATTGGACAATAGCTTATCCATTTGGTTATTGCAAAATGATGCTGTTTTTGTTTGTGATAAAAGACCATTGAAATTAAACGCCAAATATTCAAACTAGAAAGTAAAATACCTAATAAACCAATGGTTCCAGATATTAATTTATCTTGAGCCATTAAGCCCAATATAATGTCTCCCTTGATATAAAATGACGATGAAATCCAAGGCATAGCACTAAGAGATAACATGATAAATAAAAATACCGCATACAGTATTGGAAACGATTTAATTAACCCACCAAGCTTACTTATATCACGTTCACCTTGACATTTTTTAATTAAAATTGATGAAGATAAAATTAGTAATGTGCTTGTTACAACATAATTAATTAAGCAACTAAGAGACAAATTCCAACTCTGCGTTGAAAAAGCATAAAATAGATAGCTAATTTGCGATAAATTGATATAGGTGATAATTCTTTTAATATCATATTGCACTAAAGCAATAGAACTAGCAAATAAGATAGTCAACGATGAAATCATCGATATAATAGCAAGTACATCACTCGACATCATAAATAAGCTACTTAGCCTTAAAACTAAATACACTCCAGCTAAAATCACCGTTGAAGATTGTAATAAAGCTACTGCAGGCATTGGAGCTAACGTTGTTTGAACAAACCATGAATGCATAGGAAATAGTGCTGACTTACTCATGGCCCCAAGGAACAGCATGAAAGTTATCCAAAATATAATATCTGAATCTACGGCTAAGTTCTCATGCACCTGATTCAAAACATCATGGATATTGAATGTTTCAACTGTTTGATACAGTAAAAATATGCCAATAATTAAAAAGATATCAGTTAAATGCATAAGGATAAATGCCTTTACTGCTGCATAACCATTACGAGCTTGTTTATAATAGATACCAATAAGTAAGTAAGTACTTATACTCACGCCTTCCCAGCCAATTAACATAACAAACAGATTATCAACTAATACGATAGTTAATATACTGGCAATTAATAAATTACTATAAGCATAAAAATTATAAATATCTTTGCTTGACGTCAAATAACAAGCTGCAAAGAAGTAAATCAAGAAGCCCAAAAATGAGATTAAAACTAAAAAAGTTAGCGATAAACCATCTAACGTTAAAGAAATAGGTACTATGAAATCACCTACAGCAAACCAATTCCACAATGTTCTGGTATAAATTAAGACCATATCAGGTACTGTATTTGAAGCAAAATCGATACAAGAAAATACAGTAATTATTGCAATAATTAGCATTGATATAATACCTATAATCATTACATCAATGGTTCGAATATGTCTCCCTAAACAAACTAATATTAGAAAAGAGAGCAAGGGAACAATAATAGTTAAATAAAGTAAATTCATCCTTTCATTTCACTCAATGAATCAATATTAAATATTTTTCGACGGTAGAATAGTTTGATCATTAATGCAAGGCCGACACAAACTTCAGATAAGGTTGTAATTACCGCCAATATAGCAAGTAATTGCCCATCAAATTGTTGCCAATAACAACTCGCTGCAAACAATGCAACTATTGCACCATTATTCATAATGATAAGGCTTAGCAATAAAAAATAAAAGTCACGCCGAATCATGACGCCTAATAGTCCGATAACAAATAAAATAGAAGCAAAAATAAGGCAATACGTAAGTGGAATCATATTATTTCTCCGACATAAGCCGATGCGTAAAATGATAAGCAATGACGGCTGCACCAAATAATAAAAATACGGCTAATTCAGCCATCAAAATATATGCATACATAGACATTTCATGCATTAAGTCATGAGATTCTTTTAGTTCTGAATAATTAGCATTTACTACACCATAAATAAGGACAACGAGTAAAATGAAAGCTAAGATTAATGGTCCTAACCAAATTTTAGGACTAATACCGTGTTTATTATTTTCTACATTATCAACGCTAATTTTCAAAATTGAAGCAACAAGTAAAAAAAGCGTTACCGAACCACCAATAAATAGCAGGATATACAAAATGGCAGAAAAATAGGCGCCAAGTTGAATAAATATGAAGGATGAAGCAAAAAGTGAAATAACAAGATATAAAATTGCTTTATCTATCCGTAAGCTACTAATCACTTTTACACTGGCAACGACAGCAATAATCGATGCGATATAAAAAACAGCGATCATTAAATAATCCAATATGTATTAATATATAGCGTTAGTATATACCCAAATCATATCAAGATACAGTTTGCCACACCGTATTCATTGAAAATAGACTTTTTAAGTGGTATTTCGATGACCACAACAAAATTAAATAGCGCTTTTTATTTGTCGATCTTTTATGGTCAATATAATTAAAACAACTAAAAGAAATAAAAACCATAAAATTTTATTATTTAAATTCAACGCAACATTGTTATAAAGTATATAACCTAATCAAATTAACTAATGATTATACCTATTTTGTTAAGTTGTCATTTGAGCCATACAGCTTAAGTACTTAGGGATAATAAAATCTAAGATGAGAAAATCATGAATAACCAATACTCCTCAATGCGAAGTAATGTCAATATGCTAGGTACTTTATTAGGCAATGCAATCAAACGTGCCACTGGTAATGAGACCTTTGATTTAGTTGAAAAAATAAGAAAATTATCGAAGTTGGCTCAAAAAGGAAATACACAAGCACATCATGAACTACTCAATTTAATTGAAAACCTCAATGATGATGATTTATTGCATGTTGCTCGCGCATTTAATCAGTTTTTGAATTTAGTCAATACGGCTGCTGAGTATTATGGTATTTCGCCCCATGGTGAAGCATCTAGTAGTCCTAAAAAAATGACTGAATTATTCAGTACACTAAAAAACCTTAACTTTTCCAAAGAAACGATTACAAACGCAATTAACGAACTATCCATTGAATTAGTATTGACAGCTCATCCAACAGAAATCAATCGCCGAACAATGATCAATACTTATACGGCTATTAACAGTTGTTTATCCCAACTCGATCATAATGATTTAGCCGACTATGAAATAGAACGGATCATGCGTCGCTTAAAACAGCTAGTTTGTCAGGCATGGTATACCGATGAAATCCGAAAAAAACGCCCAACGCCAATTGATGAAGCAAAATGGGGATTTTCAGTCATTGAAGATAGCTTATGGGAAGGTGTGCCCCTATTTTTGCGAGAACTCAATGACCAGTTAGTTGATGCTTTTGATGAACAATTATCGGTTGATCATGTACCAGTCAAATTCACCTCATGGATGGGCGGAGATCGTGATGGAAACCCTAATGTAACAGCAAAAGTCACAGAAAAAGTAATGCTACAAGCTAGATTAAAAGCTATTGAATTATTTTTAGCCGATATTCAAATACTTGTTCGTGAACTTTCGATGACAGAATGCAACGAATCAGTTATTGAACTATTAGATGAAAGTAATAGGACCGTTTCAGAACCTTATCGCGCAGTAATGAAACAATTACGAGTACGCTTAATTAAAACTCACAATTATATTGAAGCATTGCTAAATAATGAACGAGTATTACCGCCTAGTGATATTTTAATTAAAAATCAACAACTATGGACACCACTTTATATCTGTTATGAATCATTAATTGATAATGGCATGTCAACCATAGCCCATGGACCATTACTTGATACATTACGACGTATAAAAAGTTTTGGCTTACAATTAGTTAGATTAGATATCCGTCAAGACAGTTCAGTCCACACAGAAGCCTTAGACGCATTAACCAAAGAACTTAATTTAGGTAGCTATGCCCAATGGTCAGAAGAAGAAAAACAAACCTTTTTATTAACTGAGTTACAGTCTAATCGACCATTGCTCCCATATAACTGGCAACCAACTGAAATGGTTCAAGAAGTTTTGGATACTTGTCGTGTTATCAAAAAAGCAGGAGAAGAATCAATCGCTTCTTATGTAATATCAATGGCTAAAGCGCCTTCTGATGTTTTAGCCGTTTACTTATTATTGAAAATCGTTGATTGCCAAAAAAATATTCCAGTTGCACCATTATTTGAAACATTAGAAGACTTAAACAATGCTAAATTGGTTATGCAAAAATTACTGGATATTCCTTGGTATCGCGATAAAATTCGCGGCAAACAGATGGTGATGATAGGCTATTCTGATTCGGCTAAAGATGCCGGTACACTTGCGGCATCTTGGGCACAGTATCGCTCACAAGAAGAACTAGTTAACTTATTTGAGAAATATAATACTAATTTGGTGCTATTCCATGGACGAGGAGGCTCAATTGGTCGAGGAGGAGCACCTGCTCATGCTGCGCTACTTTCACAACCACCAGGTTCATTAAAAGGTGGACTTAGAGTTACAGAGCAAGGCGAAATGATTCGTTTTAAACTTGGTCTACCTGAAGTTGCTCTCAGTAGTTTAATGCTTTATACATCAGCAATTTTACAAGCTAATTTATTGCCACCACCTGCACCTAAGCAAGCATGGCGCGATATCATGGACGAAATGTCTGAAATTTCATGCAACTGTTATCGTAGTTATGTACGTGAACGAACTGAATTTGTTGATTATTTTAGAGCAGTAACCCCTGAGGCTGAATTAGGTAGGTTACCACTAGGTTCAAGACCGCAAAAACGTCGAACAGGTGGAGGGATAGAAAGTTTACGTGCTATTCCATGGATTTTTGCTTGGACACAAAACCGTTTAATGGTGCCATCTTGGCTTGGTGCAGGTAATGCTCTTAGAGCAGTTATTGAGAAAGGTAAAAAAGATCTTCTTAAAGAAATGTATGACAATTGGCCTTTCTTTAATGCTCGTTTAGGTATGCTTGAAATGGTTTACGCCAAAGCGGCACCAAATATACACGAATATTACGAACAGCGTTTAGTCGATCAAGCCTTATGGCCATTAGGAGAAGAATTAAGGAATTTATTGACTCAGGATATCAATACTGTACTAACCATTACAGATGATATCAGTTTAATGTCTGATCTACCTTGGATTGCAGAATCAGTGGCTTTGCGAAATACTTATATTGAACCATTAAATCTACTACAAGCAGAGTTATTGAGTCGTTCACGCACACACGGTGAACATCAAAACGTTATAGTAGAGCAAGGACTTATGATTACTATTTCAGGGATTGCGGCAGGTATGCGAAACTCGGGTTAAAAAATAAAAAAGGCACTAGCCTTTTTTATTTTTTAGGTAATAAATTATCTAAATAAGCTTTAGCGTCTTGGTCGCCTTGCTCACTAGCTTTAGTAAACCAATAGATGGCGCGTTCCAGATCTTTATCAACTCCCTCGCCTTCTAGATATTTAATACCTAAATTATACTGAGCATCAACACTGCCTTGATCTGCTGCTTTTAAATACCATTCAACGGCTTTTTGCTCGTCTTTATCAACACCACCACCTACATCATACATTACGCCAATGTTGTATTGGGCATCAGCATTGCCTGCTTCGGCAGCCTTGGTAAACCAATATGCCGCTTGCGTATTGTCGGGTTTAGAACCCGTGCCTGTTGCATACATAATAGCTAAATTATACATAGCTAGCACATGTCCATGTTCGGCCGCTTGTGTATAAAAATAGTTAGCAGCCACATAATCTTGGGTTAAGCCGTCGCCATTTTCAGACATTAGCCCTAAATAGTATTGTGCTTCGGAAATATTATTTTTAGCTGCTTTACTAAACCAATCAGCGGCAGTCATACGATCTTTTGTTACGCCATCACCAAAAAAATACATAATACCAAGGTTTAGATAAGCGTCATAAATACCAGCATCACCAGCTTGTGAAAAGTAATCAACTGCAGTTGATGTGTTTTTTTCGACACCTTCCCCTTCTTTATACATTAAAGCCAGATTATATTTAGCCAATGCATAATTTTGATCTGCGGCTAATTTAAAATATTTAAATGCCGCATTTAAATCACGTTTAGTCCCTAGACCACTTTGATACATAAATGCTAAGTTATTTTGTGCTTTAGCTAACCCTTGCTCAGCGGCTTTTTTATACCAAAAAAAGGCACGAACATCACTTGCTTCAACACCTGCACCTTGTTTATAGATACTTCCTAATGAATACTGTGCTTCCGCGTTTCCTTTTTCTGCAGACAAACGTAAAGAAGGGAGCAATGACTCTGTCTCTTGCAACTTTAATTGCGTGCCGTTCGATTGTGTTTTATAACCTGCAGCCATTACACCATAAGGAATGGATAACAATACTACTAATAAAATTTTGATTTTTTTCATATTTATTTAAATATAATGACATTAGTAATAATTATACATAAATACAACAAAAGGAAATAGTTTTGTTTAATCGCTATCCTTTTTTAAAATTATATTTTATATCAAGCTTAGTAATTTATTCTTTTAATAAACAAAATACTACAAACCTAATTTATCCCAAATCTCATCAATACGAGCGACGATTTTTGGATCTTTTTTAATTAATTTTCCCCATTCTCGATTAGATTCACCAGCCCATTTATTGGTAGCATCTAGCCCCATTTTAGATCCTAATCCCGAAATAGGTGAAGCAAAATCCAAATAATCTATTGGAGTATTATCAATAAATGTGGTGTCTCGATGAGGATCCATACGAGTTGAAATAGCCCACATCACATCCTTCCAATCACGCGCATTAATATCATCATCACAAACAATGACAAACTTGGTATACATAAATTGCCGTAAATAAGACCAAACCCCCATCATGACACGTTTAGCATGACCAGGGTACTGTTTTTTAATTGTAACAATCGCAATACGATATGAACACCCTTCAGGTGGCAAATAAAAATCCACAATTTCAGGAAATTGTTTTTGTAAAATGGGGATAAACACTTCATTTAAAGCAAGCCCCATAACTGCAGGCTCATCTGGTGGCCTACCGGTATAAGTAGAATGATAAATCGCATCTTTACGACGAGTTAAGTGCGTCACAGTAAATACAGGAAATTGTTCAATTTCATTATAATAACCCGTGTGATCACCATATGGACCTTCTGATGCCAATTCATTAGGATCAATGTAACCCTCAAGAACTATTTCTGCACTAGCTGGAACCTCTAAATCATTGGATAACGATTTAACCACTTCTGTTCGGCTACCTCTTAATAACCCAGAAAAAGCATATTCAGGTAACGTATCAGGCACTGGTGTCACTGCACCTAAAATAGTTGCGGGATCAGCGCCAATAGCAACACTAACAGGAAATCTTTCATTAGGATGAACCTGTTGCCATTCGGCAAAATCAAGTGCACCACCACGATGAGAAAGCCAACGCATGATTAATTTATTTTTCCCTAAACACTGCAAACGATAAATACCTAAATTTTGCCGTTCTTTATAAGGACCTTTGGTTATTGTTAGCCCCCAAGATAACAGTGGTGCTACATCATCGGGCCAGCAATGCATAATAGGTAAACGAGTCAAATCCACTTCATCATCTTTAAAAATCATCTCTTGGCAGGGTGCTGATGAACGATGTTTAACCGGCATATTTAAGACTTGTTTATATTTAGGTAATACATTAAAAAATTGTTTTATACCTTTTGGGGGTTCAGGTTCACGCAAAAATGCCAATAACTCACCAATTTCACGTAAAGCAGAAGTATCCTCACGTCCCATTCCCATCGCAACACGTTTAGCTGTACCAAACAAATTGCATAAAACAGGCATATCATAACCAATTGGATTCTCAAATAATAAGGCCGGACCTTCATTACGTAAAACACGATCCGCAATTTCTGTCATTTCAAGATAAGGATTAACAGGGAAAGAAATTCTTTTTAATTCACCTTGCTGCTCAAGATAATCTAAAAAATCTCTAAAATTTGAAAAATTCATCTAACATTACTCCCTGTTACTGACTCATTCTCAGTTAACCTATCCAAAAATATTTTTTACTTTACTATTAACATATCTTTGAATTTAACTAATCTTCATCAAAGTTTTCGCTATATATAGGTACTTGCTTATTTGGATTACACTCAACGATTTTCGGTAATAAAGCCTCAAATTGTTTTTTGTCAACCTCAACAAAGTTATCCTGATCAACTTGATAAAATAGATATTGCTCAGATTGATCATCAAATAAAAAAGAAGCTATCCAATCGTTTCGATCATCGTTATTTTCATTAGCAAATATCTTAATGATACTGCTTTCCCGCTTTTCTGGTTGATTATGTAATTTAAAATCAATTATTTTTTCAGCTATATTTGAATCGTACTCATCAAAAATAATATAGTCATTTTGATTAGGTTGGCATTTTTTTATATTTATTTCAGCATGACTGGTTAAAACAAAACAACATAAACAAGACAACACAACCGCAGATAGACTCAATTTCATTTTCAGCCTCTTAATTAGATTTAATCAAATTATAGATTTTATCAATAGCCTCACTATTATTGGGTGATAACGTAAGCTTGGCAGCATCATCAATCGTTAGCCACTGATAAGCTAAATGTTCAGTAAGTATAGGCGTTATCTCATTAATAAGTGGCAGATAAAACCAATGCTCTTTATTTACCTTAACTTCTGGTGCATATTTATGTCTAAATTGTGGAAAAATGTCAAATTCAATGACACGTTTTGCATCAATTAACTCAAGGTTTTGTTCAATAATATTAATACCAGTTTCTTCAAAAACTTCACGAATTGCTGTTTCTTTTGGTAACTCGTTAGCTTCCATACTACCTGTCACTGATTGCCAAAAATTAGGGTCATCTTGCCGCTGTAACATAAGACAACGCTTTGTTGTCTGGCAGTAGATTACTACCAGAACAGATTCAGGATTTTTGAATTTTTTCATTAAATATTACTGCTTTTTACTCACTTCAATACCAAGTTCAGTTAATGCAGCGACATTGGCTGGACTTGGTGCATCAGTAAGTAAACACGTTGCGGCTGTTGTTTTCGGAAATGCAATCACATCACGAATATTATCAGTACCGGTTAACAGCATTGTTAATCTATCTAAACCGAATGCCAGTCCTGCATGTGGTGGCGTACCATATTTTAATGCATCAAGTAAAAAACCAAACTTTTCACGTTGTTCGTGTTCATTAATCCCTAAAATAGAAAAGACAGCTTGTTGCATTTCGCTACGGTGAATACGGACAGAACCACCACCAACTTCATAACCATTAATCACCATATCATAGGCATTTGCAACTGCATTTTCAGGATTATTGATAAGCTCTTCTGGCGTAAAGTCTTTTGGCGAAGTAAATGGATGGTGCATAGCACTTAGCCCTTCGTCAGTTTCTTCAAACATAGGGAAATCGACAACCCAAAGTACTGCCCATTTACTTTCGTCAGTTAAGCCTAAATCTTTACCAACTTTTAAACGTAATGCACCTAGCGCATCACTAACAACTTTATAGCTATCTGCGCCAAATAATAAGATATCGCCATCTTTTGCATTAGCACGATCAAGCAACGCTTCCATTTGCGACTCATTAAAGAATTTTGCAACAGGACTTTGAACACCCTCTAACCCTTTACTACGTTCGTTTACTTTAATCCATGCCATACCTTTAGCACCATACACGGAAATAAACTGCGTATATTCATCCAATTGTTTACGCGTTAATTGAGCACCATTTGGAACGCAAAGTAATGCTACACGTCCTTTTGGATCATTTGCTGGTGTTGAAAACACTTTAAAATCAACATCTTTAACTAAATCAGCTACATCAATAATTTCGAGCGGATTACGCAAATCTGGTTTATCACTACCATAACGACGCATCGCTTCGGCAAAAGTCATAATAGGAAACTTACCTAAATCCACATTTTTAACATGTAACCAAAGTTCACGAATCATCTGTTCCATAACCTCGCGCACTTGCTCGGCTGTCATAAATGACGTTTCGACATCAATTTGAGTAAATTCAGGTTGACGATCGGCTCGCAAATCTTCATCACGAAAACATTTCACAATTTGATAATAACGGTCAAAACCTGACATCATTAACAATTGCTTAAATAACTGTGGTGATTGTGGAAGGGCATAAAACTCGCCCTTGTGAATTCGGCTTGGAACTAAGTAATCTCGAGCGCCTTCAGGCGTTGCTTTGGTTAACATAGGGGTTTCAATATCTAAAAAGCCATGTTCGTTCATAAACGAACGCACAAATGCAGTAATTTTAGCTCGAGTTTTAAAAATAGCTGACATCTCAGGGCGACGTAAATCGATATAACGATATTTTAGACGCTGTTCTTCGCTATTATTTTGATTGAAATCAAGTGGTAAAACATCACTACGATTAAATATCGTTAATTCTGTCGCCAACACTTCAACCTCGCCTGTGGCCATATCTTTATTGATTTGACCTTCGGGACGGGCTCTTACTTTACCTTTAATTTGGATACAAAATTCATTACGAAGTTCACCAGCAAGTTGATATGCTTGTTGATAATCAGGATCGAAAAAAACTTGTACAATACCTTCACGATCACGCATATCAATAAAAATCATACCACCTAAGTCTCGACGTTTATTAACCCAGCCACATAGATTAACTTCTTGATTAATATGACTTGCATTGAGTTGTCCGCAATAAATTGTTCTCATTAAAATATCCTGTAAACTATTAACAAAATGATAATTATTATAGAGCAATTTATCAGGGTATAAAGACCATGATTTAAAATAATTATCATTTAATTTATTTATAGCTAGTTTTTGAAAATAAATTTACTTTATAAAAGTTTTTATAAAATAGATTAAATTCAAAAAGATACTAATTACATCTTAATTATGTAAAAACATAGAATCAAATTACTCATTGAAAATAACTTGTCATATCAAGTATTTATTAATAAGCTTTAACATTATTTAATAAATTAATCATATTTGATATGAAGGCTTTAATTTCAATTGATTATACGAATGATTTTGTTGCTGATAACGGAACGTTAACAACAGGTCTGGTTGGTCAAAAAATTGAAACAGAAATGTTAAACATAACAGAATCATTTATAAAAAATGATGATTTTGTCGTTTTTGCTATCGATGCCCATGATCCTTCTGATAAATTTCATCCTGAAGATTCTCTCTTTCCTCCTCATAATATTATCGGCACTTTAGGACAACAACTATTTGGTCGTTTAAATAAACTTTATCAACAATATAAAGATACTGATCATGTTTATTGGATCAATAAACGCCACTACTCAGCATTTTGTGGAACAGACCTTGATTTGCGGCTACGTGAAAGAGACATCAAACACGTCCATTTAACAGGTGTGTGTACTGATATTTGCATATTGCATACAGCGGTAGATGCCTATAATTTAGGATATAAAATATTCATTCATCAAAATGCTGTTGCTAGCTTTGATCCAATCGGTCATCAATGGGCATTAAATCATTTTAAAAATACCTTAGGGGCAACAATAATTTAAAAATTTTAAAAATAAATTAAGGAGTAAGAATGGATGTTTTACGAGACTATAAAGTACATTTACTAGCATTAGTCGTTGTTTTAATATGTGAGTTCATCGGTAGGCAATCTATCTGGACTATTGCCGTGTACCCAATGTTATATGCCATGATTATTGGCGGAATAATTAGCCTTCCCAAACTAAAAATATTAAAACTAAAAAATATGAATAATGCCAGTGCCATCATGATAGTGACATTAATGTTACTTATCGCAAAACTTGGGGTTGCTGTTGGTCCTAAAATTGATATGATATTAAAAGATGCAAAATTAGCATTAATTTTTCAAGAGTTAGGTCATTTTGCTGGCACGATTTTATTAGGTTTACCACTAGCCATGCTACTAGGCATGAAACGCGAAGCGGTGGGTGCAACTTATTCTGTCGCGCGTGAACCCAATATCGCCATTGTTGCCGACAAATATGGATTAGATTCAGCAGAAGGTCGAGGCGTTATGGCGATGTATGTTTGTGGCACACTTTATGGTGCTATTTGGATGAGCATACTTGCTAGTGTAATGGCAAAATTAGATATCCTCCATCCTTATGCGTTGGCTATGGGTGCAGGAGTTGGAAGTGGCAGTATGATGGCCGCATCACTCGCACCAATCAGTGACCTTTATCCAGAAATAGCTAGTGAAATCAAAGCCTATGCAACAACCGCAAACTTAATGTCAAGTATTGTTGGCATTTATATTTATACACTATTTTCGTTACCTTTCGCCTCTTTCTTATATAACCTATTTGCCCGCTTACGACGTAACAAAAAAGGAGCGTTATAATGAAAACGTTAGAAACAATATTTTTACTGATCTTAGTTGCCATTATTATGGCTGCTGGCAATACTGTAGGTTACAAAGTTGATTTTATGCTGTCATTACAAGCATTATCAATCTTAGTTGCGATATCAATAGTCGGATATTTTGTTGGCAAAGTTCCATTATTAAACAAATTTCCAGTTATTTTATGGGTATCAGTCGTAGCCGCAGTGGCTTCATCGCCAATATTTCCTTATCATGAACAAGTTGTTTCAATTACTGATCAAGTGTCTTTATTGGCGGTTTGTACTCCAGTGCTAGCTTATGCAGGACTAGCTATTGGTAAAGATTTAGCACTATTTAAAAACATCTCATGGCGAATCATTCCTGTATCATTAGCCGTATTTTCAGGCACTTTTATTTTTGCCGCAATCATTGCACAAATCACCTTGCATTGGGAAGGTGTGATCTAATTCAGATTAGGATTTATCATGACAAAAGAAGAACTTAAAAAAAAGGTTTGTAACGCCATTGCAAACCGCAAAGCCGATATCAAAGCAATTGCCGAATCAATTTGGGCAGAACCTGAACTTGGTTATAAAGAACACAAAACAGCCAAAAAAGTCGAAGAAACGTTTGAAAAACTGGGTGTTCCCTTTAAAAACAAATTAGCATTAACAGGGGTTAAAGGTCGCTTAAAAGGGGGAAAAGGCAGTAAATACAGTATTGCTGTTATCGGCGAACTTGATGCCATTATTTGTGCCGATCACCCTGCTGCTGACGAAACATCGGGCGCTGCGCACTGTTGTGGTCACAATGCCCAAATTGCCAATATGATGGCCGTAACGATGGGGCTGATTGATTCGGGTGCAATGCAATTTTTAGCGGGCGATGTTGTGCCATTTGCAGTACCTGCAGAAGAATATGTTGAAATCACTTATCGTAATCGCCTAATCGAAGAAGGCAAAATCAACTATATTGGTGGCAAGCCAGAATTGATTTCGCGCGGTGAATTTGATGATGTTGATATGGCACTACAAATACATTTAACCAGTGTTCCTAATGACCGCCAAAATGGCTTTATTGAAATATCAACAACCAGCAATGGTTTTATCGGTAAATTAATTAAATACAAAGGCGAAGCATCACACGCGGCTGCTGCACCACACGCAGGTGTCAACGCCTTAAATGCTGCAATGATGGGAATGATGGGCGTACACGCCATTCGCGAAACATTTCAAGAAAAAGACTACATTAGATTCCACCCCATCATTACCCAAGGCGGTGATTTAGTTAATGTAATTCCAAGCGATGTCAGAATGGAAAGCTATGTGCGCGCAGGCAATGTACCTGCCATGATCGACGCGAACGAACGAATAAACCAAGCACTAAAAGCAGGCGCAATGGCGGTTGGGGCAACGTGTGAAATTAAAGACCTACCGGGTTATTTACCTTTACAAAACAACCCAACACTGAATGACTTTTTACAAAGCAATGCACAAGATCTTATTGGTGCTGATAATGTTTGGGTTGCGCCCCACATGACAGGCAGTACCGATACGGGCGATTTATCGCACATTATGCCAGTTAGCCACCCATGGATTGGTTCGGTTCGTGGGGTTTTACATGGTAAAGACTACACCGTATTTGATGAAGAAATGGCTTACATCCGCCCAGCCCAAATGATGGCCTGCACAATCATCGACTTACTTTATGATGACGCACAGCCAGCACAAACACTCATGTCAAACTACACTCCACTTATGACCAAAGAAGAATATTTAAAATTCTTATCAGGTTTTGACAAATAATCTTAACAGCTTGGCATATTGTCGTGCCAAGCTGTTATAATGCGACTTATATTCACAACAATCATCACACAATATGCAACAGCTTACTGATCAAGAATTGTTTCGTTATGATAGACAAATCACATTACACGGTTTTGACATTGATAAACAACAAATATTAAAAAACAGTTCCGCCCTGATCATTGGTTTAGGAGGACTTGGTTGCAGTGCATCGCTCTATTTAACGGCTTCGGGTTTAGGCAAATTAACGTTAGTAGATTTTGACACGATATCAAAATCTAACTTAAATCGACAAATTTTATATACTGAAAATGCCATTAACCAATACAAAGTCGACGTTGCAAAACAAGCCTTAATCAATATCAATGCCAACCTAGTGATTGACACAATAAATAAACAACTTGACGACAACGCCCTGATATCGCTTATAAAACAACATGACATAATCATCGACTGTACCGATAACTTAGCAACACGAGAACAAATTAACCATTGCTGTTTTCAAGTAAAAAAACCGCTAGTTTCTGGAGCGGCTATTCGAATGGAAGGGTTACTAAGCGTATTTACTTACCAACCTAATGAGCCTTGTTATCATTGTCTAAGCCACTTATTTGGCAAAGATCAGCTTACTTGCGTTGAAACAGGCGTCATGGCGCCACTGGTTGGCATGTTTGGCTCAATGCAAGCCTTAGAAGCCATAAAAGTGCTCACTCAATATGGAAAGCCACTAACAGGGCGTCTATTAATGATTGACACAATGACAATGGAATTTAACCAAATCAAAATAACCAAACAACCTAACTGCCGTGTTTGTAGCAATGGTAATACCAATCAGGTTTCTCAATGAAAATTAATCGAATTATTTTAGCGCCCATGGAAGGCGTACTTGATTATCAAGTAAGGCAACTATTAACCGAAATTAACTCATTTGATTATTGTGTGACTGAATTTGTTAGAGTGACACATCACAAATTATCTAATCGAACTTTTTACCGCCTATGCCCTGAACTTTACCATAATGGGAAAACCCAATCAGGCACACCTGTTCGTGTCCAAATTTTAGGACAATCACCCGAATGGATGGCAGAAAACGCCATTAAAGCCATTGAATTAGGCTCTTACGGTATCGACATCAATTTTGGTTGCCCAGCCAAAACGGTGGTCGGCAATCACGGTGGTGCTTATTTATTACAGTATCCCGAACAGATATTTAATATTGTCAGCCAAGTCAGGCAAGCAATCGGAAAATCACACCAATTATCAGTCAAAATTCGCTTAGGCTGGAATAACAAAGCGCATTGTCACGACATTGCAAGCGCAATTGAACATGCAGGCGCCAATGAAATCGTGATTCACGGCAGAACCAAAGAAGACGGCTACAAAGCCGAAAAAATAGACTGGCAAACAATTGGCCAAATCAAACAGCAATTAAACATTCCCGTTATAGCCAATGGCGAAATTTTTACTATTGAAGATGCAAAAAATTGCATAAACCAAAGCCAAACTAACGACATTATGCTAGGGCGAGGCATTTTAACCATTCCCAATTTGGCCAACATGATTCGAACTAAACAACCCGTATTAAATTGGCAACAAGTAATGGCGATATTAATCCGCTATGCAGCTTCATCGATTGATGATGTTAAACCTTTGTATCACTCCGCACGCATCAAGCAGTGGTTGGCTTACTTAAAACAGCACTATGCCGAGGCGTCGGAACTTCTACAAAATATAAGAACACTCAAATCACAACAAGACATTAGGGATTTTTTAACTAAGCATACCTAAAATAACCCACTTTAGGTAACAGCAAAATAGCAATTGATGTTCATTAATTATAACAATATAGGGGGAATGAGATTCTAGAAAAGATATTCAGGAAAGATATTGATTTTATTAAAGTTTTTATTTTCTAGCTTATTAAAAAAACTTCAATAAAATCAATACCTTTCCTGACCGATTTTTGAGATTTAGTGTTCAATTTGTTGCTTAATGGTTTTGTAAAAATGATACAAAACCATTAAATCATTGATTTTATGTTATCCCTCTTTTTTAAAAGAAAAGAGGGTAAATTTTGTTACGGTGTGTTTTTATTATTTTTGTTTTAAAAAATAATAGTTAGTCACTTTATTAAGAATCAAACCAATTAGCATAATAAGTAATATCAACAAGAGCAAGCTACGACCTACACGAATCAGGGTAGTGGCGTTAATATAAAACCTTATTGGCATATGGTATATAGAGGCAAAATAAAAAATCACACAAATAAAAATCATTATGGCAGATACAAAAATGCTTTTAATGAGCCGTTCTGATTGAATTTTATTAAAGGGCTTTTTAAAACAGTTTTTAGACAAAAACAGCCCAAGCAGTATTGCGCCAATATACAAAAACTCTTGAAAGCAACTAGAGGTAATATCAAAAGCATCAGCAATTAACCAATATCCTTTAATCAAGATAAAACAAATAAACGTTGAAAATAAAATAAAGTGAATATTTGGGCTATTAATTGCTGTAATTGCAAATGGCTGTTTGCTTTTTATAAAGTATCTTTTGAAGAAATTGGTTAAATAGTAAATTAATAAGCTGTATAGCAAAGGACAAAAAATTGCTGTTGAGATAACGATTATTATTACTGGAAAAATAGGTGTCTCGTAGAAATAAATAATGATGCTTTGTTGAATAAATGCAGCAATTGTCGAAAAAACAATCATCATAAAAATAAAGATTATTGTATTGATTTTATTAACAATATGAATATTGGCATAATGAAGAGTAATCGACAACACCCCAAAAATCCATAATGCGTTTACTAATCTATCTTGAAAGAAATAAAATGAAATATTAGAGAAGAATAACAAAAATGAGTCAAAAGAAAATTCGTAATGGTAATACACAGATATGAAACACAGTGGAAAAAAACAACTCAATAAAAAATAAACTGCACTACCTATAATAGGTAGTGTAAAGAAAGAAACGTTATTCATCCTATTTCCTTATTAGTTTTATAATTAATGATTTTTATTTTAATTGATCTTTATTCGTTTTTATTAATCAATTCGTTTAATAAAGTGTTTTATCTTAAATCCCATGGCAATCAATGCCGCAAAATAGATAACAATCCCAACCACGACCAATAAAAATAATCGTCCAATACGAGCCAACATTGAGCCTGTTGACCAGTCGGGTAATAATTGCGAACCAAACCATAATGCCGCAGACATTAAAATTACCGCTATGATGATTTTGATTAAAAATCCATACCAACCGGGTTGCGGTTGATAAAGTTGCTTTTTACGCAACTGCCAATACAATAACCCAGCATTAAAGCAGGCGGCTAAGCCAATGGATAATGATAGACCTGCGTGTTGTAGTGGAGCAATAAAAGCAAGGTTCATTAGCTGTGTTAAAATTAGCGTAATAATGGCAATTTTGACAGGCGTTTTTATGTCCTGACGTGAATAAAAGGCTGGCGCTAAAACTTTAATCAATATCAATCCAAGTAGTCCTATAGAGTAAGCAACTAATGCTCGCTGTGTCATTAAGGTGTCATTTAAGGTAAATTGTCCATATTCAAATAGTGTTGATATCAATGGTCGCGAAATAACCCCCAATGCAATCGTGCTTGGTAAGGCCAATAAAAAGCAGAGGCGTAATCCCCAATCTAATAATTCTGAATATTGCTTATGATCGCCTTTTGAAAAGCTTTTGGCTAACGATGGCAATAAAATAGTACCCAATGCCACACCCAGCACCCCCGCAGGGAATTCCATTAATCGGTCGGCATAATACATCCAAGAAACCGATCCTGAAACAAGAAACGAGGCAAAAATTGTATTAATAATTAAAGATATTTGCCCAACCGATACCCCTAAAATTGCAGGCCCCATCTGTTTTAATACCCGCCAGACACCGCTATCTTTTAAACTTATACGAGGCAGTACTAACATGCCAATCTTTTTTAAATAAGGTAGTTGATAGAGTAATTGTAAAATGCCACCAACACCAACCGATACCGCCAGTGCTAATACTGGTGGGTTAAAGTAAGGCGTAAAAAAAAGTGTGAATATAATCATGCTGATATTCAGCAAAGTTGGCACAAATGCCGGTACAGAAAACCGATTCCAAGTATTTAATATTGCACCAACCAATGAGGCTAGCGATATAAAAAAGATGTAAGGAAAGGTTATGCGCAACATGGTGGTTGCTAATTCAAACTTTTCAGTTGATTCTTGCATAAACCCCGGTGCGGTGAGCATGATAACAAAAGGAGCGGTGACAACACCAATTAAGGTGACAATCGCTAATACTAAGGTTAATAAACCTGCAATATAGGCAACAAATGTGCGAGTTGCTTCGATACCTTGTTGATTTTTATATTCGGCTAAAATTGGCACAAATGCTTGCGAAAACGCCCCCTCGGCAAAAATACGCCGTAGTAAGTTAGGAAGTTTAAAAGCAACAAAAAATGCATCCGTTGCCATGCCCGCACCAAAAAAGCGCGCAATAATGGCATCACGCACAAAACCTAATACGCGCGAAACCATCGTCATTGAACTTACAGTCGCTAAAGATTTTAAAAGATTCATATCTGATTTATATACTATGTATACAACCTAAAACGGATAATGATGCATAGTCTACAAACTATTACTTTAAATCACCATGCTTTTTTAATAAACTTGTTTTTTAAAACATGCGCAATCGCTGAATGTTACCAGCCAATTTATGGCAATTTTTATAAAATTAATATGTTATTAATATCTATTTTAATAGTTGCTCAATAATATATAAAGTAAGTAAGCAGTATATTGATTAGCAATTATATTAGCGTTATTAACTTTAGTTTAAAATTATGTGAACAATCACAATATAAAAAAGTTTTAGATAAATATACGGTTAACTATAAAATAGAGTTAATGATGTTATTTACCTACACAATAAAGATGTGTTAAATTAACAATCCGAATAATATTTAATCTTATTTTTTATGAACCAAAAAACAAATTCATCACCAATAAAAACAGGTGGTTTTTTAAATACTATTGAACGAATTGGAAACAAAATCCCTGATGTCACAACATTGTTTTTCTATGCCTTAGTCATTTGTTTTGTTGCCTCTTTATTACTTTCTTTTGTAAACTTTGATTACATTAATCCAGTCACACAAAACAAACTCGTTGTCGTCAATATGTTGGCGCCTGAAAATTTAGTCACCTTTTTTACTAAGATGGTACCTAATTTTGTTACCTTCCCGCCACTTGGCATTACAATCGTTGCAACATTAGGTATTGGTATTGCTGAAAGTAGTGGTTATATTCATGTGCTACTTAAGAAGTTATTGGCTGTTACACCTAAAAAATTAGTCACACCGTCAGTTATTTTTGTTAGTATGGTTTGTCATATTGCGGCTGATTCGGCTTATGTGATTTTAATGCCTGTATCTGCGATGATGTTTTACGCTATTGGTCGTCATCCGCTTGCAGGGATTGCTGCGTCATTTGCGGGGCTAGCGGGTGGATTTAGTTCAAGTTATACACCGTCAATTATCGATCCAATTATGCAAGGCTTTACTCAAAGTGCTGCCCAAATTATCGATCCTTCTTATCAAGTTAATGTGCTTTGTAACTACTTTTTGAGTTTTGGTGGTACTTTTTTTGTTTTACTTGCTTGCTGGTTTGTTACCGATAAAATTGTCGAGCCCCGTTTAAAGGCGACCATGCCTTTAAATAATGATCTAGAATCAGACAATATTACCAATTCACCTGAAATTACACCTATTGAAAACCGTGCTTTTAAAATTGCTTCAATTGTTTTTTTAGCTATTGCGATTGGTTTAGTTTTATTATTATTACCAGAAAACTCTTTATTACGTGCTCCTGATGGAAGTATGACGAGTAATAAAGCACCTATTATGCAAATCATTGTGCCACTATTATTTGTGTTTTTTGCAATTCCAGGCTTAATTCATGGCTTTATTACTGGTACGTTTAAATCGTCCCGCGATATTGTAAAAGCAATGGAAAATATCACCAAATCGCTTATTCCATTTATTGTTTTTGCTTTCTTTTGTGCACAATTTCTTTATGTTTTTTCTCACTCACAAATTGGGACATTAATTGCTATTGGTGGGGCTGAGTTTTTAAAAGCACTGCACTTGCCTTCGGTCGTGACAATCTTTGGGGTAATAATTTTAACAAGTATGTTAAATGTGTTAATTACCTCTGCATCGTCTAAGTGGGCTATTTTAGCACCAATTTTTGTACCCATGCTGATGTCGGTTGGTATCTCACCTGAATTAACCCAAGCAGCTTATCGTATCAGCTCGGCGGTTAATGTCAGTACGCCTATGTTTGCTTTTTATCCGTTGATTATTGCTTATTGCCAACAATACTGCAAAAATACCGGAGTAGGGACATTAAGTTCGATGATGATACCTTATACCGCAGCACTACTCATTGCATTAACAATAAACTTGCTACTCTTTTGGTTCCTTGGTCTACCAATTGGTTTTGACAGCGGTTATGTCTATCCACCAGCAAGTAATTAGTACCATAAGGAGTCAAAATACGATGAATATTAAAGAACAATTAGTTGAGCGTTTTTTGCGTTATGTCAGTATACCAAGCCAAAGTACTTTTGGCTGTGCTCATGTGCCTTCTACGCCCGGACAAACTGAATTAGCTAAGCAACTTCAACAAGAATTGATCGCTCTTAATCTACAAGATGTTCACCTTGATGAGCATAGCATTGTTACAGCAAAATTACCGGGCAATAATCCTAATGCGCCAAAAATTGGTTATGTTGCTCATCTTGATACTGTCGATGTTGCTTTATCAGATAAGATCAATCCTCAACGTGTTACATTTACTGGGCAAGATATTCTTTTAAATAAAGAAAAGAATATTTGGTTTAAAGTTGATGAACATCCTGAGCTGAATAAATATCTAAATGATGAATTGATTGTAACAGACGGTACTAGTGTACTTGGTGCAGATAATAAAGCGGCCATTGCTGTCGTGATGACCATGTTGGATCAGTTACAACAACAAAATTGTTCTCATGGTGATATCTATGTGGCTTTTGTTCCAGATGAAGAAGTCGGCTTAAATGGCGCTAAAAAACTTGATTTAAACCGTTTTAAACCTGATTTTGCTTATACTATTGATTGTTGTGAGCTGGGCGAGGTTGTGTATGAGACGTTTAATGCAGGCTCTGTCACTATTGATATTGCGGGTGTTTCTGCTCATCCAATGTCTGCTAAAAATGTGTTAATCAATCCTATTCGTGTTGCTAACGATATTATCAACTGTTTTGATAGCTTTGAAACACCAGAACATACTGAAGGTAAAGAGGGTTATTTTTGGTTTAATGATATTGTGGGTAATCAAAGCACAACAACATTAAAAATGAGTATTCGTGATTTTGATTTAGCTAAATATGAATCACGTAAAGCTTATATTCAACAAGTCGTCGATCTTATTAGTCTTAAATATCCAAGAGCTAAAATTGAATGTAAAATTAGCGATACTTATAGCAATATTGCTAATTATTTAGGTGACGATCGTCGCTGTATTGATTTAATTTATCAATCATTTGAGCTTCTTGATATTCAACCAAAAACAATCGCTATGCGTGGTGGAACAGATGGTTCTGCACTTTCAGCAAGAGGGCTTACAACACCAAATTACTTTACTGGTGCTCACAACTTCCATTCTTGCTTTGAGTTTTTACCATTATCTTCATTCCTGAAATCATTTGAAGTTACGATGAAAATTATTGAGCTTTCGGCTAAAGGCCAATAATCTTTTTGAAAGTAAGAGGGAGAAAACTCCCTCTTTTTATTTTGGGCTATAATTTATAACTTGCCGTCAACAAAAAGGCTCTTGGTGTGCCTGGCATGCTATTTGAACGCCAATATTCTTTTCCTAATAAATTAGTGAATGATAGCGTTATATCATAAGATTTTGTTTGATAACCAACCGCACTATTCCAAACAGCATATCCCGAACGTTTATGTCGATTTTTATCATCATTATACATTGAGCCTTTATAATTGATTTCTAGTTCTGTAAACCAATTTGCATAAGGCAAGTAACGGACACTAAAATAACCACTATTTTTGGCTGTATTAGGTAAATATTTTCCTTTATTAGCGGGTAATTTTTTATCTTTATGAACTTTAGCTTGTTGATAGCCAATGCCGCTATTAATATACCATTTTGGCATCAACTCACCAATAACACTTAATTCAATACCTTGACTACGATCACTTCCTCTAACCTGCCAATTATAAGGATCGTTAACTGAATCAGGTTGGTAGCGAACATTGTATAATTCAAGATCATAAACAGCAATTTGCGAAGAAAACTTATCATTTAACCAATCACTTTTGATACCAACCTCATATTGTCGTGAATATTGAGGTTTATTGTCATAGACTGTTTTTGAATCTGTAGAAAGTGTAATAAGTCCTCGTCCACCATAAGGAGAAAAATTTTTACTGTAAGAAGCATAGATGCTTTGTGACTCTAGAGGTTGCCAGATTAAACCTATTCTAGGGCTTAATGAGTGACCATCGTAAGATCGATGTTGATGTTTTAATTTATCATTTGATGCAAATTTATAATTATCGTAACGTAACCCTGTTAACATTTTCCATTGTTTTGTAAAACTGATTAAATCTTGCCAATAAATTCCTTGGGATGTCGCTTTATGGTTGGTTTTAGTATTTAATTTATTATAATGTGGCTTTTTAGTGTGCCAACGGGGGTGAAATGGATCAACCAATTCGGGATAAGCACTAGTCAAAGCTAATCTTGGTTGACGTTTTTCTATGTTATATTCAATACCGACTAACATATCATGAGCAATATTTGCTGTATTAAATTTACCCATTAAGTCAATTGTATTACTATAAGTCATATTGGCGGTTTCTTGCCAAGCACGTCGGAATTGCAATTTTCCTTGATAATTGCATACTTTACCATTGCTAAGTTTACCATTTGAATCACAATAGCTACCAGCATAAATATGATCAAAGTTTTGAGTAGCTTTACGATACAAATTGGTTAGTTTAATTGACCAGTCATAATTAAATTCAAATCCCATGACCGAACGTAATGATTTAAACTTATCTTTTACATAGTCATCTGGATGAGCATATGCCGTTTTTAATGATACACCTTTAGGTAGCTCATAATAAGCAGGTGCTCTATCTGGTCTACGCCACAAATTATCATGAGTATATTGTACTAACCAATTAAATCCATCCAAATTATCATAAAGTATACTTGGTGAAATCATTGTATCTCTTTGTTTAATTCCTTTGCGAAAACTACGATCCGATTGGTGATCAATCGTCATACGCATCGCAAGTTTATCATGTAAAATATGATTGATATCAAGCATACCACCATATTTATCCCACGAACCACTTCGTAAACTTAAAGTTGTTGGTGCATCAAAATTGGCTTGTTTACTAATCATATTAATGATTCCTCCGCCAGAACCTCGCCCATAAAGCACCGATGCAGGACCTTTTAATATTTCAATGCGTTCGATATTTGCTGTGCTTTGCCTAACCTGACCACTTGCACGAACACCATCACGATAGATATCTCCAGAACTAGCAGAAAAACCACGAATTTTTATACCTTCATCACGCATATCATAGGTCGCATCGACTCCAGGTATTTTGTTGACTATTACATTAAGATCATTCTTTCCGTATATTTTTTCTTGTTCTAGATTAACAGAATTAATTGTTTGCGGAATATCTTTAATATCAAAAGATATTTTAGTTGCGGTTGATGATTTTTTTATTCGTTGATCATTATTGTCCTTAATTGTTGCAACAACCTTCATAGTTTCAATATCAGTATCATCTTTTTCTTCTTTTGCGAGAGTAACAAAAGGAACTGTACTTAATAAGCTCAATATGGTTAATTGATTAACTAATTTCATTGTTTATCCTATTGTCTTATGGGGTGTGTTATTTAATTTTATGTCACTCATATGATAATGGTTATCATTTTCATTATCAACTTATTTTATATTTTTTAACCAATTTTACTTAATGCTTTTGATACTCTATTGATAGTTTGTATTATTTATGAAAAGTCGATGCAATTAATAAAAGATGAATAAATTATGAAAAGTGAATTGAGTATAACATTTTGGTTGTTAGTGGATCGAGGATTGAGTATTTTAAAATTTAGTTGCCAACACGGCATGTTGTTTTAATTTTTCCATACAAATTTGTCGGGCACTAGCGTTTTTATCGTGTTTCTTTGCGTAATTATAGCAATATGATTTGCTTGTGGATTATAACTAAAGAATGTAACTAGATAGTGTAACTAAATGGTGGGTCGTGAGCGATTCGAACGCTCGACCAACGGATTAAAAGTCCGCTGCTCTACCGACTGAGCTAACGACCCATTTTGAAAAAAATTACTTTGGCATTAATTAAGAATCTTTCAAGTAATTTCGGGTTGCTATAATACTTATAATCATAATGCTACGCAACCCTTTTATTGCTATTTTTATTCAACCGCTTTTTATTTATACATTTTATTTTAGTGATGCTAACTTTTTATTTGCAAGCGCAACAGCATTTTTATCCTTTGGATATTTATTTACCACTTGTTGAAAAACAGCTTTAGCATTTTTAGTATCACCTTTATCAAGTAAAATTAATCCTACTTTATAAAGACTGTTTGCTGCTTTTGGAGAAGACGGAAAATCTTTTACCACAGTTGCATAATAATATGAAGCATCATCTTTTTTGCTTTGTTTATACGAAAGTTGACCAAGCCAATAATTAACGTTGGCTCGGTAACTAGACTTTGGGTAAGCTTTTAAATATTTTTGAAATGCAGCAGTAGCTTCATTATTTTGTTTATCATCATTAACAAACTGTATAATAAAATTATAATCAGCTTTGTCATCACCTGAAGTTATCCACCCTGATAAATCTGACGAAGAAGATATTGCTGAAATCGAGTCAGAAGATGGCAATGGAGTACTATCTTGTGAGTCAGAATTAGAATTTAATGAAAATCCAGAACCATTGGACATTTGTTGTAAAATCATTTTTTGGCGTTCAATTATTTGATTAAGTTGATATTTTGTTTCTTCCAACTGACCGCGTAATGTATCTACATCTGCCTGTAAATCACTAATTTCTTGTTGATTTTGAATCAATAATTGCCCTTGAGATTGAATAGTTCGCTCTACATCAGAACTCCCTGTAGCACAACCATAACCTGTGAATAAAAGAAATAAGAACAATATGAGTATTTTTTTATGCATATTATTAAACTCGGCGTGAACTTAGAAAATAAAAACGGCTGAATAATCAGCCGTTACAAGATGCTATTAATATCCAGCATAAGTTACTACAGCACGACGATTTTTAGCATAAGCAGCTTCGTCATGACCTAATACCGCTGGTTTTTCTTTACCATAAGAAACAATTTCCATTTGGCTTGCAGAAGCACCATTACCTTGTAAGTATGATTTTACTGCAGCGGCACGGCGTTCACCTAATGCGATGTTATATTCTGGAGTACCGCGTTCATCAGCATGACCTTCGATAACAACTTTTATATTATTTGCACGAATAAATACAGCGTGTGCATTTAATAATGTTGTGTATTCAGATTTAACATTATATTTATCAAAATCAAAATATACAGTATTGATTTGCTCTAATTTTTGAAGTTGCTCTAAAGCTTCTTTTGACAAAGTACCGTTTAAATTACCACCTGCGTTATTACTGCTATTAGATGAACATGCAGTGACAACAATTAATGGTAAAGTTATTGCAGTTACTTTAAGAAATTTAGAAAATTGCATTGTATTAACTCCTTTATTTTAATAAATTATTACTTATATCTAACCAAATTCCAAGTAATAACAGTCACTAATCTGAAAGATTAGGAATATATATTATAACGACCTGAAACTTTACACAATTTTAATAATTGCAATATTGTGTGTTTTTTAATCCACTCTTATAAATATGGCGACCATGCTGGGAATTTTACTTGCCCATCGGTTGCAGGTAAATTTGCTTTGAAATTACCATCTGTAGAAACCAGATTTAAAATTGTTCCTAATCCTTGTGATGAACTATAGATAATCATTGTACCATTTGGTGCAATACTCGGCGTTTCATCTAAAAAAGTGTCAGTTAAGCGTTGATATGTTTTTGTGTCCATATCGTATCGAGTAATATGCTGCTCACCATTATTAGTTGATATCATAGCAATAAAAGAGCCGTCAGGTGATACGCGAGCATTCTGATTTTGTGTATTATCCCAAGTCAACCTTTCAGACGAACCATTATTGATGTTGATGCTATATAGTTGAGGACGACCTGCTTGGTCAGAAGTATAAACAATAGTTTCATTATCTGGCATCCAAGATGGTTCTGTATCATTGCTACGACCAGAAGTAATTTGAGTGATTTTTTTATTACTTAAGTTCATCACATATAAATTTAAGCTACCGCTTTTAGATAACGCAAATGCTAATTTGCTACCATCAGGGGAAAATGCGGGTGCACCATTGTGTTGAGGGAAAGAAGCAATTGTTTGAACAGTACCACTCTCCAATGTTTTTAAAACTAATGAAGAATGCCCACCCTCAAAAGTTACATAAGCTATTTTTTTACCATCTGGTGACCATGTAGGCGACATTAAAGGTTCTTTAGAACGATGAACAGTTATTTGATCATATCCATCATAATCAGATACTCTTAATTCGTGAGAAAAAGGCCCTTTAGTTGTTTTAACAACATAAGCAATTCGAGTTCTAAATGCTCCTTTGATACCTGTTAGGGATTCAAAAATCTCATCACTAGCAGTATGAGCAGCATAACGAACCCAACGTTTTTCAATAGAAAATTGGTCTTGAGCCAAAACAGTACCTGGACGGTTAACTGTATCTACTAATTGATAATTTATAAGGTATTTTCCTGATGCATCTGGTTGAATCGTTCCCACTACAACCGCCGAAACACCAAGACTATTCCATTCTGCAGAAGTAACTTCTGAAGCTTTTGTTGGTTTTTGGGGCATCCGATTAACGTCAATAGGATTAAACTTACCGCTGTTGCGCAAGTCAGAAGCTATAATATCTTCAATGATTTGTGGAGGTTCTCCATTTCCAACCCATTTAAACGGGACAACAGCTATGGGTTTAGCTGAACTTATACCATCGGTGATAATAATTCTGACTTCCGAATTAGCTATCGTAGCAAAAAACAAAAAAAAGCAAGTTGTCAAAAAGCGAGAAGCAAATTTGATCATCTTAAATTCCTTAATAAAAACAATATACATTGAGTTAAATTAAATAAAAACCAACAAAAAGAATATAAACCTAATTAATAATTATCGCTAATCAACCCTAAATATCAAATTTCAGCGGCAAGATAGCCGATATCTGGCAACAAGTCTATAGTATTTAAAATAAAAAATTTCTATAAGATATAAGATTAGTTGTTTTATTATACTACATAATTATTTTTTGTATTTGAATATACTAATCCTATTTAAATAAGGTTTAAAGAGTTTTAAAAGATATTTTTATACAAAAAAAGAAATGATTTATTTAAAATTAAAATGAATATGTCTATTTTTGGCAATATTCACAATAGAAAGTGTTACGCTGTCCAATCTTTTGTGATTTTATTTCTGTACCGCAAATAAAGCATTGTTCACCAGCCCGACCATAAACTTGTAGTTTCTGTGCAAAATATCCTGGTTTGCCATCTGATTGAAGAAAATCCTTGAGTGTTGTTCCCCCTTGCTCAATTGATTTGGTCAACACTTGTTTAATAGAGGCAATAAGCTTTCCAAATTCCTTTAATTTCAGAGAGTTGACTTTTCGATTTGGATTGATTTTTGCCATAAATAGCGATTCAGAAGCATAAATATTGCCAACCCCAACCACAATGTGGTTATCCATAATCCAACTTTTAACAGGAATTCGTCTATTTCGGGCTTTTTCAAATAAATAATCGGCAGAAAATTCATTACTTAAAGGTTCTGGGCCCAAATGTTGTAACTGAGGTATTTCGTCGAGTGAATTTGCCCAAAGCCAAGAACCAAAACGCCTAGGATCGGTATAACGTAGAATGACGCCATTTTCTAAAACTAAATCAATATGATCATGTTTTTCTGCTTTTTGTGGAGCCTGTAAAATACGTAAACTACCAGACATTCCAAGATGAATCACTATCCAATTGTTGGGTAACTGTAATAATAAATATTTTGCACGACGTTTGATATCTAAAATAACTTGCCCGTTCACATTACTTATAGCACTATCAACAGGCCAACGTAATTTAGGCTGTCGAACAATAATTTTGTCGATAATCTGTCCCTTTAAATACGGCAAAATACCTCGGCGACTTGTTTCAACTTCTGGTAATTCAGGCATATTGTTTCACCTAGTTATTTAATAGGTCAGTAACCCAAGTTGGCGCTTGCTGAGCAGGCATTAATTGATTATTGCCAGCACATAGACTTTGAGGGTTAATTGTCCATACAGGTAAAGAGCGAACACCACTCCCATCACATTGCCACTGCCCATCACTACCAATAGGCGCCATAAATATATTTTGAGGTAATGGTAATATCAATTTTTTGGGCGGGTTATTTTGTAGATATTCACTATAAATTTTTAAGGCTCCAGTTGCTCCTGTTAATTTCATAGGAGAATGATCATCTAAACCAACCCAAATAACAGCAACATTTTTACCGTCAATTCCGGTAAACCAACTATCACGAGAGTCATTACTTGTACCAGTTTTAGCAGCTAAATTAAACGAGCCGTATTTAGCTTTTAATGAACGAGATGTTCCTGAATTAACCACTTGTTGCATAGCATAAGTTGTTAAATAAGCCGATTGTTGAGATACTGCCTGAAGCTGTTGTGGGTAGCTTTGATAAACTAACTCTCCTTTATCTGTCAATACATATCTTAAAATAGAAAGTGGAGAACGTTGACCATTATTAGCTATCGTTTGGAACATCTGCGCAGTTTCTAGCGGTGTTAATTCTAAAGCACCAAGTAATCTTGATGGTAAGTTCGGTATACGATCTGAAGGTATTCCTAACGATTGTAAAGTATTCTTTGTTGCATCAAGCCCCAATTCCATACCTAAATTAACAGTAGGGACATTAAGTGAAAGCGCTAAAGCATCCACTAACATAACACGATCGCGGAATTTACGATCATAATTTTTAGGTTCCCAGTATTTCCCACCATCAAGCTTAATAGATAACGGGTTATCATTAAGCCATGTATTAAGTTGGTAATGATCCGGCTGTCCAAGAGCGGTTAAATAAGTTGATGGCTTAGCTAATGAACCAATTGCACGCTGCATTAACCAAGCACGGTTATAACCAGGATAACGAGGTTCAGCACTACCTATAATTGAACGAATTTCCCCTGTTTCTCGACTAACAATAACCATTGCAGCTTGTAGTTCTTTATTAGTTGATTTTCGAAGATTTTCAATTTGATTGGTTACTGCCTGCTCTGCAGAAGATTGAGCAACCGGATCAAAGGTAGTAAAAATTTTCATACCTGACAAGTGATCCGCTTTGCTTCCTAATTGTTTTCTAAGCTCATTACGAACAACTTGCATAAATGCTGGTTGTGGCGAAATCACGCCCCCTTTGGGTAAAACTGATAGTGGGCGCTGACTTAATAAGTTATACAACTCATCATCAATAATACCTTGTTGCTGTGCAAGTTTTAAAACCACATTACGGCGCTCAATAACTTGTTGTGGTTGTGTCCAAGGATTATATAATGAAGCACCTTTAACCATACCTACAAGTACTGCTTGCTGATCTAATGTAAGCTCATTAACTGGACGACCAAAATAGTAAAGACTTGCTAATGGAAAGCCATGAATTTCTTCACTACCTGCTTGTCCAAAATAAACTTCGTTTAAATAAAGTTCTAAAATACGTTCTTTGCTATAGCGAGCATCCAAAATTAGTGCCATATAGGCTTCACGTATTTTACGGCTTAAACTGCGTTCGTTAGTTAAAAAAAGGTTTTTAACTGTTTGTTGAGTTAAGGTACTACCTCCTTCGGTACGACCTGTTGTTAAATTAACAAAAATAGCACGACCAATAGAATATAAACTTACGCCATGATGTTCGTAAAACCGCTTATCTTCTGTTGCTACCAATGTTTGTAACAATGAATGAGGAAATTCTTTTAATGGTACAAATAAACGCTGTTCACCATGTGGCGAGCGCATCATAGTAATTAATTTTGGATCAATTTTAAGCAATCCGAAATCGCGTCCGGTATCTAGATTGGTGATACGATCTATACGATTGTCATAAAACGTAATTTTGACACGAAATGCTTGTTCTTCTCCATCAGGAAAGGTAAAAGGACGACGATAAATTTCCACTGCATCATTACTTACAATAAATTCACCAGGACGAGTAGCTTTAGCTTCTTGTTGGCGATATTGTGCACCAATCAATATTGTAACTACATCGTTTAGGCTATATTCACTATCAGGTTCAAGATCAATAATTTGTCCGTAAATTGCTGCAGGTAATTCCCAAACATCTCCGTCGATTCGCTCTTTGATTTGTTGATCGAGATAAATACCATAAATAATAGCTACAGAGGTTAAGACAAGAAATAACTTAAATAGTAATGCTAAAAATCTTCGCCAAAGTGTAGAATTTTTATTTTTTTTAGTTTTTTTAGTTTTTTTTGAAGATCGTTTTTTTGTTGTTTTAGTTGATGTGTTCAAACTGCACCTAACATTTATTATTCAATAATAATTAGCCTATAATAACACAATTTTTTAGGGATACCTTGCCCTTATTTTGGTAAAAAAGCTCAGGCAATTGCACATTTAATTATAAAAAAGTACATAAATTTAAAATGTTAACTGTGAGCTAATATTTTTAGCTTTTGATAAAAATGCTTTCTTCGACTTACCAGTTAATCCTTCCGAAATAGGTAAGCTTGCCGTTAAAGGATTAACAGGTTTATTATTAATGTGTAATTCAAAGTGCAAATGAGGTCCAGTAGAACGGCCTGTGTTTCCTGATAATCCGATTTTATCACCTTGCTTAACCTGTTGGCCTGGTTTGACTAAGATTTTATCCAAATGCATATAAGTTGTCATATATTGGCGTCCATGCCGGATAGCAATATAGTTACCCGCTGAACCACTATACTTTGCAATTACTACTTCACCATTACCAACCGATAATACAGGTGTACCACGCGATACCGCAAAATCAACACCATTATGTGGGGCTATTTGCCCTGTAACTGGGTGTAAACGGCGAGGGTTAAATCCAGAAGATACACGCGCTTTTTTTGCTAAAGGGTAACGGAAAAAACTTTGGGATAAGCTATTAGCATTGATGTCATAATATTTACCATCATCAGCTAAAATAGCATAATAATCTTTAGTTCCATTCTTAATACGAACACCTAGCAACTGACTATTGGATAAACTTTTACCATGCATTTCTCGTGTTAAAACAACTGAAAACTTATCCCCAATTTGTAATCGACGAAAATCTAAGCGCCACTGCAAAGCACGAGTTATAATAGCTATTTCATTACTTGTTAGCCCGCTTTTTCGAGCATCAGAAACAAAACTATTCTTTATTTCACCTTTTATAACAATATCTTGTGGGACTGCCTCCACTGTCTCCGAGCTTTCTACAAATTTATCTCCCGATTTTTCATAAATCCGAATGTTATTACTTGAGATTGTCCAACTAAATGTTTGCAAATTATGATTATCATCAGTTGTCCAACTAACCTGCTGACCTATTCTTAAATTTGCAAGTTGCTTAAATTTTGTCGTTAACTGATAGATATCATTTCGATTAACATTATAACGAAGTAAGATATCATGCAGGGTATCACCACGCACAATAGTATATTGTACAGAGTTATCTTTATCATCAACAATGTCATCTAATTCGTCTTTAGCGATTTCATCTTCAGGATCATCTGATGATTCAGTAACAACAACTGGCTTTCCATTTACTATCTCAACTTTTTCATCATCTGTAGCAGAGGATTGTGTATTGTTATTGACCGTAGTTTCAGCTTGAGGTGTTAAAGGAACATAAACTGTTCTATCCAAATTGAGTGGACGCCACAAAACAGAAAATAAGATAACAATAAAAAGTCCTCCCGATACTGAAAAATAGGGAAATTTAAAACTACTTTTTTCAATATCAGAGGATTTTATTTTTCTTGCCAAAATTAACCTTAACTATTTATTACTAAAACTAGTTTTTATCTAAACAATCCAACAGTTGCTTTGTTAATTTTAATAAAAATTGTGAATATGCATCTTTGGAAAGAGCAATACCCGCTCCTAATGGATTCAATTCTCCAACTCGTACATCTGTTCCATTCACTAATTTTTCAATAACAGCAGGGCTAAACTGTGGTTCTCTAAATATACATACTGCTTGGTGTTCTTTGAGCTCTTGCTGAATAGCATAAACTTTCTGAACACCTGGTTGAACTGCTGGATTTATAGTAAAACTGCCTAGTTTTTTCAATCCGAACTGAGTCTCAAAATACCCATAGGCATCATGAAACACAAAATACCCTCTATTTTGTACGGTAATTATTTTTTTTGCAATGTTTTGTTCTGTTTCTTCAAGCTTAATGATGAATTCGGCTATATTTTCATCAATCAACGCTCTTTTATTTGGATACAAGGTAATAAGTCTGTCGTGGATCGAATGTGCAATAACCTTAGCAATTTTAGGTGAAAGCCAAATATGCTCATCATATTCACCATGATGATCTTGATCAGGCGCATCATGAGCTTGAAGATCTTCATGCTCATGAGTATCATGACTAGTTCTAAGTAGTCCTTTAATTTCTGGTATCGCCATTAATTCAATTTGTTTTTCTTTATCAATACTTTTCAATATTGTTGGCATAAAATTTTCCATATCCTCACCAACCCAAATCACAAGCTCCGCTGATTTAAGCTTAACCAGATCAGATGGTTTTAAAGAATAAGTATGTGGAGATGCACCATCAGGAAGTAAAACATCTGTATCTGTAACTCCTGAAGCGATTGCTTCTACTATAAATCCTATTGGTTTTACAGACGAAATAACTTTTGCGTTAGCATAATTAGTTATACACTGAATACACACTAACAAACCCAATATTATAAAGAATAAGGAAGTTCGCCTATTATTTCGTAGAATATTTTTTTTCACACCATTATCCTATAATTTATAAATTATGATAGAATACAATCATTTTATTGTTATAATATAACATAACATATTTATAAGCAAGGTTCTCAATAACATGACTCCACTAATTTCACTACATAAAGTTTCGGTGGAAATTAACCATCAAAAAATATTATATGATATTTCCTTAACAATCTATCTTAATCAAATTATTACATTACTAGGACCTAATGGTGCAGGTAAATCAACCCTTGTGAAAGTTATTTTGGGGTTGATTCCATATACATCAGGAACAATAACGCGTACACCTAATTTAACGATTGGTTATGTACCACAATCAATCAATTTAAACTCAACGCTTCCTATTACCGTAGAACGCTTTATGCGCTTAAATAAGCAATTAAATAACGAAGATATTCTCAGCACATTATTAATGGTAAAAGCTGACTATTTGCTCAATAAATCGATGCATCAATTATCAGGTGGTGAATTACAACGTGTATTATTAGCACAAGCCCTGGCAAAGCGGCCTCAATTATTAATTCTTGATGAGCCGACTCAAGGAGTGGATGTTAATGGACAAGAGTTGTTATATGATTTAATCGTTGATGCAAAACAAGAGTTTAATTGTGGTGTTTTAATGGTTTCTCACGATCTTCATTTAGTAATGGCAAAAACGGACGAGGTAATTTGCTTAAACCATCACGTTTGTTGTTCTGGTACACCAGCTCTCGTTTCTAATGCCCCAGAATTTATTTCACTTTTTGGCCAACATGGAACACCACAAATTGCTGTCTATAAACATCATCATAATCACCAACATGATTGTTGTAAAACGTCTATTAAACAATAAAAGGCAAACTATTCTGCCTAGCTATGGAAAAAATAATGATTGAATTATTATTACCGTCTTTATTAACAGGGTTATGTCTATCCTGTATAACAGGGCCTTTAGGTACTTTTGTTGTTTGGCGAAAGATGTCTTATTTTGGCGACACATTATCACACGCAGCTTTGCTGGGAATAACATTTGGTTTTTTATTAAAAATCAATTTATTTTATGCTGTCATTTTTGTGACAATTTTATTAGCTTTAGGGTTACTGTGGTTAGAAACTCAAAAACAACTTCCAATTGATACTTTATTAGGTATCTTAGCCCACAGCGCATTATCACTTGGCTTAGTAGTAATTAGCCTAATGAAAAATATTCGTATTGATTTAATTGGATACTTATTTGGTGATCTTTTATCAGTAACATATTCAGATTTTTATCAAATTACTGTTTGTGTGATATTTATTGGCGCTTTGCTATTTTGGCAATGGAATAATATTTTATTTATTACTGTGAGCGAAGAGTTAGCTTTCACTCATGGTGTCAATTTAAAGCTCATAAAATTACTTTTAACACTACTATTAGCGTTAACAATAGGTTTAGCAATGAAATTTGTTGGATCATTGATTATAACATCTTTGCTCATCATCCCAGCTGCTGCTGCAAAATATTATTCAAAGAATCCAGAAGCAATGGCATTAATCGCAATAATAATAGGTATGTTATCAGTTATTTCTGGACTAATATTTTCATTTATTTATGATACACCAACAGGACCATCAATAGTATTAAGTAATACTTGCATATTTTTTATATCATTATTTATTTCAAAGCTGATTTTAAATAAAAAGATTTGAAATTATTACAAAATCAAATCATTTATTGTGTGGTAGCTCCCATTAATTAGATGATTTAATAGTTTAATAGATATTTTCTAATATCATAATTATACTATTAAACTAGTTAATGATTGAAAATTATGTCTCTTGCAACTATTTATACTCGGGCATCTATTGGAATACAGGCTCCTTTAATAAACGTTGAAGTTCATATTAGTAATGGCTTGCCTGGCTTTGTTTTAGTTGGACTACCTGAAGCAACTGTTAAAGAAGCTAAAGATCGAGTTAGAAGTGCTATTATTAATAGCGGTTTTACTTTTCCAGCTAAAAAAATAACAGTAAACTTATCTCCGGCAGATCTACCAAAAGAAGGAAGCCGTTTCGATTTACCTATAGCTATTGCTATTCTTGCCGCAACGGAACAAATTCCAACAGAAAATTTATTACATTATGAATTTTTAGGTGAATTAGCTCTGTCTGGAAATATCAGGGCAGTAAAAGGGGCTATTCCTGCTGCTATTTCTTCTAAAAAGAATAAACGTACCTTAATTATTTCAGCTGAAAACCAATCTGAAATTTCTTTGATTCACGAAAATAATACATTGGTTACTAGCAACTTATTAGAATTATGCCAATATTTATATAATCAGATTAATTTACCAAGTGTTCAATATCGTGAATATCAAGATGTTGATAATAACTTGGCCTGTCTACAAGATATAATCGGACAAGAACACGCCAAAAGAGCATTAGAAATTGCGGCAGCAGGAGGACACAATTTATTATTAATTGGCCCCCCAGGAACAGGTAAAACAATGTTAGCTACTCGTTTAACATCTTTATTACCACAATTATCAGATGAAGAAGCACTTGAAAGTGCAGCAATAACAAGTCTAGTTAGTCCAAATGGCACAATTAAGAACTGGCGTAAGAGGCCTTTTAGATCGCCACACCATAGCTCATCAGCTGCAGCGCTAGTTGGCGGAGGAACAATCCCTAAACCAGGAGAGATTTCACTAGCTCATAATGGGATATTGTTTTTAGATGAATTGCCTGAGTTCAATAGAAAAGTATTAGACGCTTTAAGAGAACCAATTGAATCAGGTGAAATTATTATTTCGAGAGCCAATGCAAAAATAAAATTTCCAGCAAAGTTCCAACTAATAGCTGCTATGAATCCAAGTCCAACAGGGCATTATCAAGGGACTCATAATAGAACGACTCCACAACAAACTATTCGATATTTAAATCGATTATCAGGACCATTTCTTGATAGGTTTGATATTTCCATTGAAGTTCCATTATTACCCAAAGGAACATTAAGTCAAAAAACAATTACAGCAGAATCAACTGAAACAATAAAACAACGAGTTCTACAAGCAAGAAATATTCAATTTAAAAGAAGTAATAAACTAAATAGTCAATTAAGTGCAAAAGAGATTCAATGTCATTGTAAATTATCAAATGAAGATAGTGAATACCTAGAACAGGCACTGATTAAATTGGGCTTATCCGCTAGAGCATGGCATCGAATATTAAAAGTATCAAGGACAATTGCGGATTTAGATAGCTCAAATAATATAGAACGAAAACATATCTCAGAAGCATTAAGTTATCGTTCTATGGATAGATTACTAATTCAATTACACAAAAATATTGGTTAACGAATTAGTCATCAGTGTCAACAAAATCATCAATTACATCAACTTGTGGTTTTCCGCCTGATAATGTATGAAAACGTTTTGGCTTATTTATTCGGGAAAGGTACTTTAACCATGTTTTTTCAAAATCGGTCGATGCCTGTTTTTTTCCTCTACAAACTGCTAAAAATGATTTTTCTTCAGCTGTAGCTGGTTTTTTTACTTCTGTATCAAGATCTCTAAAAGCACAACCATGTTTTTCTAAAATAAGTGCTTCTTTAATGGTAAAATCCCCATGACGAGAGAACCCTCTTGGATAATTTTTATTATCAAAAAATCGTTGTTGGCTCACAAAACTATCAGTCATGCTTTATCCCCTTTAGTTTTAAAATTAGTTGGCGGGAATTATAATTAACTAAGTCAATCTGTAAACAAAAATTTTTTATTTATATAAATAAAAGTAATCAAGCGAACAAAATTAAATCAAAATAGCTATTTTTTGGCAGGGGCGGAGAGTCTCGAACTCCCAACACCCGGTTTTGGAGACCGGTGCTCTACCAATTGAACTACGCCCCTAAATAAGGTGGCGGAACGGACGGGGCTCGAACCCGCGACCCCCTGCGTGACAGGCAGGTATTCTAACCAACTGAACTACCGCTCCACCGTATTTGGTGTGTTTATCTATATTTAAAAGTCTGGCGGCACCCTACTCTCACATGGGTAATACCCACACTACCATCGGCACTACGGCGTTTCACTTCTGAGTTCG
>NZ_WTEW01000079.1:0-1197 GCF_009795865.1 Gilliamella sp. Pas-s27 | reverse complement strand
GTAAGTAAGGGTAACAACAGTAGTGGGCCTAATAGCAGTGAGTTAATTGTCCATTGTTTTTTCATTATGGTTACCTGTTAATTAAGATTATTTTATTGCGGTGGTGATATCGTTTACCAACGATTCGACCCAGTGAATAACTTGATACTGATAAGAGAGCATATAAGGAAAGACCGCATTACCATCGCTGTCAGTTTTTCCTTCCGGCCAATATTGAATTGCGCAAATCACTTCAAACTCACCATTTACTCGACCTAATAATTGACTTATTACAAATAAACCCATTGCTTATTTTGCCTACAAAAAAATCAACTTGTTACCAATAACACCATGATTTATGATTATAAAACATAGTGACCACTAGTACCCGCTGTTAGTTTTAAACTATCATCATATTGAATGCTGTAGTAATGAGTTCCTGGAGCGGGTCTATCGCCTAATACCGCAGCTTCTAAACCACCATAACCTTTATATAGACTATAAATATCCTTATTTTTTATCCAGTTTGGGACGTTTTCCATATGGTAATAAAAATAAACCATACGCATTCCTTGCAACTGATTATCAACCCCATCAATTTTATCAACCACAATTCGACCAAAACAGAAATTCGTTCCCCCCCACCATTTTTTATCAAGATATTTACGCCCTTCATCGGTTAAATTATAGCGGTAGAGTGGCTTGTCGCCATCGTGACCAACCAACTCTTCGGTAAATAATCCCTCTTTGGCATAAAGAGAGAGTTTTAAGTTAAGTCTTTTATTTTGCTTAATTTTGTCATAGGGATCTTTTGGATCTATTTCACCTTCAAGGTAATGAATTGTATAGGGGTACATATTCTGATAAATCTTGCCCACCCGAAGACAAACCGCTTTATTCCCCGTTGGGTTATTATAATCATTTTCTTCTTGTATACGGGTTTTATAGTCATTAAAATCACAACTGGTAAGTAAGGGTAACAACAGTAGTGGGCCTAATAGCAGTGAGTTAATTGTCCATTGTTTTTTCATTATGGTTACCTGTTAATTAAAATTATTTTATTGCGGTGGTGATGTCGTTTACCAACGATTCGACCCAGTGAATAACTTGATACTGATAAGAGAGCATATAAGGAAAGACCGCATTACCATCGCTGTCAGTTTTTCCTTCCGGCCAATATTGAATTGCGCAAATCACTTCAAACTCACCATTTACTCG
>NZ_WTEW01000078.1:0-1220 GCF_009795865.1 Gilliamella sp. Pas-s27 | reverse complement strand
TTGGCTTATTACTAAAGGGGAGTAAAGTTCGTTTAGGTGAACAAAAAGAGGATATGCCTGGTTGGTATAAAATTGTGTCGATAACTTTAGGCACGGTGGTGACACCAAATGGGTTTCAAACTGAATTGGGCAATATTACTGGTTATGTTTGGCATAAAGATATTGGTACGACAGCAAAAGATAGACCGACAGGAAAGACCGCGGATGCCAATAAAGACTATGAAATCTGCAAGGAAGATAATAAAAAAGTTGGCAACCCCGAAGTTGAAGTAAAAGGCATTGCGGTTTATGGTACGGCAAACAGTAAACAGAAATTAACTTATTTACCAAAGACAGCGACGTTTGAATTTGACGGTCAAGAGAAGGGATATGCCAAAATTCGAAAAATCAATAATTGTGATGTACCTAAAGTATTGGTTGTTGAAAATGGCGGAGATGATGCGCCACATAAGGGTTATATTAAATTAACCTCACTGGTAATTACCCAGCTTAAACCTGAAAAATTAGACAAAGTCGTGGTATTAAAAGCACCGATGCCAATAAAGAAAGGTGATTTTATTGGTTACCTTGGTCATAATGTGAGTCAAAGCGAGCGTTTTGACGAGCCTAAAGAAGCCCCGTTATCGAACATGAAACGGGCGTTAGACAATCGATTACAGCCATTGGCACATATTGAATTATTGACCTGTGATGATTTGCCTGAGTTTATCACTAAAACCCGCGCCTTAGCGGACAAGTTACCAGAAAGTGAAAAGACTATCATATTAGTTGAAAAAGAGGCCATATTAGCGCAAGCCGCTAAACCTACTGGTCATTTAAGTTCCGGTGTTGAAATTCATTTTACGGGCGATATTGACAGCTACTATATTAAGGTCAAGCCATCTTATACTATTAATATTCCGGGGGTATGTTTTTATTCTTCGACAGATAATCCGTTATTAAACACAGTTTTTGGTCAAGAGATTAATGGCGTTAATAGAATAATACAAACTGAAAACAACGAACCGAAGCGGTACACTTTAACGTCGATAGAGAAAGAGAATCTAATAACGATGAACCATTCACGTTATCCGGAGTTAACCCTAGTAGACATTCCAAATGAAGTTGAGCTAATTAGCGTTGCAAATGAACAAAATGAGCCTGCAAATCATGAGGGTTTTTATACGATTCGTTTTATGCTTGAAAATAAACCATACTGGATAGAATCCAGTGCGGTATCA
>NZ_WTEW01000077.1:0-1308 GCF_009795865.1 Gilliamella sp. Pas-s27 | reverse complement strand
GTTGGGTTGAATATATCAGTGTCCCTGTCAAAATTTGGTGTAGTGCCTTCATCGCTGGCGTGTAATCGGCTAAATCTAATTTCGCTACTTTATTCTTATTATATTGTACCATTTCACCGTCTAAGCACGCCTTGCCCTGAAAACTTGTTTAAAATACAAATTATTTATAGCTTACTCAAAATTCCATGATAAACATTTTTTATTTTTATGAGCTTCTTTTGTAATTTGTTTGATGGATTTATAAATATCTTTTATTACTTTCCTTAAATCAGAGTCTATCAATGAAGATTCAATAATTTGATTATTTTCAACGTAAAAAGCATAATTAACACTTAAAACATTTCGAAATTTTTCATAAATCGGGAGATCATAATAATCAAATTTAGCATTGATATTATAATTATGAGGTTTGCTTCTTATAATTTTAATCTTACTTGTAAATGTTTCTCCATAAACATTTAATTCTAATTCACTACTTCTTTTATAATCGCAAATTAATTCAGCCCCTTCAGATGAAAAAGATTGAGTTTCAAAAACATCTGCATGAGCAGATCCAATCAAAAAATAAAACATAAAAAAATTAATTAATATTAACATAACCTTCATTATCTAGATCTCCAGCATTATATTTTTTTAAAAGTTGAGTGGTAGTAAAACCGAACCTAAATTCAAAATGTGGATAATCTTTAAATGTAACCCAGTCCCCACCCCATAAAAAACCATATGATTTTGCTATCTCTACGATTTCTTTTATTTTTGGATGTTTATTGTCAAAATAAATGGCTTTTTTGTCTAAAATTTCCACCACATCAATTGCTAATCCATAATTATGAAAACTATATCCACCTTTAACTTTTGTTACAATAGGATCTGAATTTTTCCTACCTTTATCATAAAGTTTATTTTGCTCCTCAATAGATCTATAACCATCAGAAACCCTTAACTTTATATTTAAATTGTTTTCAGCATCATTTATAAAATCTAAAGTGTGTTGCCGGATTTTCGGGTGCAATAGTTTAATCCTTGAGTTTGTAACACTATCCCAAGTCTCAGTTTTCTTTTCTGTAACATTAAAATAATCCACCATCGCCACCGGGTGAATAAACCACGCCTTGCCGTCAGTTGATAGATTGGATAGTTTCGGAGTATTAGCATTCGCATCGCTTTGTTCTGTGCTGGTTGTTTGAGCTTGCGCTTGTGCCACTTGTTGCCACCACAGTGACGGTTTAATGCGTTGCGCTTTTTCTAGTTGCCAATTTTTTTTGACATGTTCATGCGCTTCATCTACTTTTTTCATCGCAATATCAC
>NZ_WTEW01000076.1:0-1601 GCF_009795865.1 Gilliamella sp. Pas-s27 | reverse complement strand
TGAAAATAATGTCTCTCAAATAATATTTTAGGAACATGATCCCCTAAATGGGTATAAAAACTCTGATCCTTTGTTTCTTTTATACCTACAGCTTTAAGTGCTTTTGATTCACATCCTAATTCGTTTGCAACTTCTTCATAATCTGCGTCGGTCAATAAATCCATATTTTTTCTTTGATTTAAAAAACAAGTTCATATTCATTTTGGTCTAATAAAATAATTGGATGTTTTTTTACAGATAAATTCATCATCACAACCGGATGAATAAACCACGCCTTGCCATCAGCGCTAAGCGTGGCAGATGGGGTGGTGTCTGTTGCGGTGGTTGGAGCGGTTGGGGTACTGGTTGCCTCGCCATTTTCTGGGGGCGTGTCGTTTTGTTGGTTTAACTGGGCTAAGCCTTTAGCTACATCATCCCACCACAACATCTTTTTTATCTTCTCTTTAGTCTTTTCCCAAGCTGTTACTTGTTTTTCTAATGCTTCCATTTTGGCATAAGATTCAAACTGCGCTTTAGTCAGCTTTTTCGAGGGGGATTCTTTATAATCAGCAGGAAAACGGTTTATTTCTCGTCTTAATGTTTCAAACCCTTTCGCTTCAGGCGAGTCCTTTGCTTTACCGACACTACTTAAATATGCCTCGAATTTGGCTTCGTCATCTACAGCTAAAAATCCCCTATTTTGTCTATCGTTTTTATCAATAAACACATGCATCAATTGCAGAACAATGAAGCCATTTTTTTATGGTTTTATTTTTCGGGGTAATATACTCAATATAATAAAATGCATTATTCATCTTTAATAAATTAACTACATCACCTTTAACTAAATACATTTTTGTTTTTTCATTTACATTGGGTTTATTGAATAAATAGGATTTCATGACTAAGTTATATGCATTTTCATAATTGATTTCATTATTAGATTTAACACAACTACCTTTTACTTTACCATTTTCCCACCCATCAACTCTAGGTCTTATTTCGTTGAATAACTCGTTGTTTTTAGACAATTCATCTAAACCAATTTGGATTTGGCTATAACAATATTTTGCTGTGAATTTTTCGTTTGATGACCATTCCTGTGTTTCAAAGCTTACTTTATTAAGTATATATAAATTAGTATCTTTATTTAATCCTATATCATAATAAATTTTAAAATACCCTCTATCTGGAAAAGTAGTTATTATTCTTATTAAATTATTTTCATCATAACGTGTTAATACTTTTTCAAAACGATTTCCTCCGACTTCATCAAAACTCGGGATCTTTATAATTAAATTATTATTATGGTAAAGATTAATAATATTTCTATTATTTTCAGTTTCGAAAACTGCCTTATTAACTACCTTATGATCAATATCAAACGTCAATTTCTCAGCATATGAATTTCTGAAAAAAACAATCAAAAAGATAAATAATATTAGTTTAAATTTTATTAATACAATCCTCATAACCAAAAATCTCTTTTAATCTGTTTGTATATTCAATACGTTCATTCAAATGATTGTATCCCCCATGTAACTATCCCCTAAAATAGTACGGCAAAAAAGTAGAAAATTCTCTATGATAAAAGAAAAGGGGATTTAATTATGAAAAAAATG